>NZ_JBHWIO010000011.1:46181-93520 GCF_042732075.1 Kitasatospora sp. NPDC059812 | reverse complement strand
CCGACACGCCGCACACCCGCACCCTGGTTTACAAAAAATTCACAACCCCCGCCCACTCACCCACTGGGGCACGGCCCGCGGGTGTTTCGTTCGTGTTTCCGGCGGATTTCTTCGTCACGTTTCCTTCAAGGCGTCACGCACGGTGCATGCCGCGCCGATTTCATGATCAACGCTGTCGGCTGTTGCATTACCCGTCAGTAAGGAACCTCTTGTGCTTCGCCCGGGATTCGAGCACGATCGGCGACGCCCGGTCCCTGACTCCACACCCTCCGATCCGGTCGGCCACGTGGAGCGCGGGATCCCCACCGGGTGATCCGCCGGCCCCGGTCGGCGGTAGGGAGGGCAGGGGGGTATCCGCGGTCCCACGGCGGTTCCTGTCCTTCGACCGGCCGCGCGGCCCTGCGCGGTCGCTGGTTGTCGCTCGGGGGTGATCGCCGATGTCGTCGGTCCTGCCCGCCGCCCCGCAAGGACGGCCGGTGGAGGGACGGGAGTGCCGCTGTGTGCCGGCCGCTCCCGCGTCCGACGACGCCCAAGGCGCTCTCCGCTACCGAGGACGTAGCTCTCTCCCATCCCAGTCCCCCACCGGCGCGGGCGCGCCGCCGGGGAGCCGGAGATGTACGTCCTAGAAGGAGGACTCGCATGTCCCAGACCTACGGCAAGACCCGCTGGAAGCGCTTCGCCCTGGTGATGGTGCCGAGCATCGCGGCCACCGCGATGGTCGGCGCCGCCATGGCCAACAACGCGCTGGCGGCTTCGTTCAGCGTCTCCGGCCAGAGCTTCAAGGTCACCACGCCGGAGCTGCACGGCAAGAACTTCGCCCAGTTCGGCTCGATCGACGCCGAGGTGAACGGCACTCCGCACCCGGTCGCCGTCTCGGCCTTCGACGAGGCCACCATCAAGGGCCTCTGCCAGTCGGTGGTGACCGACCCCAACGTCATCCCCGGCCTGCCGTGGAAGCTGCCCAAGATCGTCCTTCGCCTGGAGGCGGGCAACAGCGACGACGTCAAGAAGCAGGTCTACGCCAAGAACCTGCTGATCGACCTCGACCAGCTGAACGCGGACGCCGAGTTCACCAACATCAACATCGGCCAGGACGCCTCGACCCTCAAGGGAGAGGCCACCCAGGGCTGGAAGTCCAAGCTCGGCGGCCTGCCGTCCGGCGCGACCGGCTTCGCCCAGGCCGCCGACAAGGCCGACCTGTACAACGTGCAGCAGACCGCCTGGGCCACCTCGGCCGGCACCTTCAAGCTCCCCGGCCTGAAGCTCGCGCTGCACACCGACGGCACCGGCGAGTGCTACTAGGCCGTTGACGGGCGGCGGACCGGGCCCGGTCCGCCGCCCCGACGGCACCTGAGGGACCGGTGGCGGCGCGTGTGCCGTCGCCGGATCCCGTGTCTCGTCCATCCCTCGTTCACACCATCGAGGAGCTGCACCGTGTCCAGCGCCCTTGCCTCATTCCGGCCCGCCGAGCACGAGAACCCCGTCCAGTGGCTGCGCCGGGTGTTCCGTACCTTCCGTCGGACGCGGCCGTACTACGGCGGCCTGCTGGCCATGATCGCCGGCGTCCCGATCATGTACTTCCCTTACGCCAAGCTCTCGTTGGGCGGCATGACGGTGGCCATGGCCACCACGGCGGGCGCCGGATCGCTGATCATCGGCGTGCTGCTGATCGTGCTCGGGCTGACCGCGTGGTTCCAGCCGACCGTGCGGGTCTTCGCGGGAGTCGCCACCACCCTGCTGACGCTGGTCTCGATCCCGGTCTCCAACCTGGCCGGGTTCGGCCTGGCGCTGCTGCCGGGTCTGATCGGCGGCGGTCTGATGGCGTCCTGGGCGCCGCTGCCGGAGCCGAAGGCGGCCGAGGCCGCCGTCGCCGCGAGCGTCGCCACCGAGGCCCCTGCTCCTGAGGCCCTCGCCTCCGAAACCCCTGCCTCCGAGGCCGCCGTCGCCGAGACCGCGGTCGTCGCCGGGAGCGTCGCCACGGAGCCCGCGGCCGCCGAAGCGCCCACCGCGAAGCTGCCCGCACAGGCCGCGTCGAACGAGCAGGCCGTCGCCGTGGACCCGAAGGAGGCGCGGTGAGCGCGTCGGAGGACCAACCGCAGCGCGCCGGTCGACACGCGGCGCCGCGCACGCCCGTCCGGGTCCGGCTGAGAGGCCGCGCGCTGGCGATGGCCGCGGTGCCGACGGCGCTGCTGATGGCCGCCGCGTACACCCCCAACCCGGCCGTCGCCGAGTCCACGGCGGGCAAGCCCTGCGGGACCGCGCCCGCCACCGTGCCGGACGTCGCGCCGTTGGAGACGCCCGTCCCCAAGAGCGAGCTGCCCGAGCCACCGCCCGGTCCGTCCACGGCGCCCTCGACGGTGCCTTCCACAGCGCCTTCGACGGGGCCCTCGACGGGGCCGAGCGCGATCCCCACCCAGACGCCGACCACCGCGCCCACCCAGCAGCCCTCCGCGCCGGCCGGTACGCCGAGCGCCGACGCGACGCCGACCGGCGCGGCCAGCACCCCGGCGACCACGCCGTCGGCCGCCCGCTCCGCCGCCCCCGGCGGTTCGGACACGGTCCACCGGGCCGGGCTGATCGACGACGTCCTGGGCGGCGTCAACCACCTGCTGGACCCGGGTGGTTCACCGAGCCCGACGCCGAGCGCCAAGTCGGCCGGCACCCCCGCGCCGGCCACCACCCAGGCCCCCGCGCCGGCCGCCCCGGCCCCGCGCGCCGGGACGCCGGCCCAGCCGCAGGCCCCGACGACCGGGGCCCCGGCCGACACGCAGCCCGGCGCCCCGCCGCCCGCCGCCGGCAGCGGCGAGCAGACCCCGGCGGGCGACCAGACCTCGCCCGCCGCGACGGCCCCCGCCGCCGGTGGCCCGGCCGACGGCACGACGGGGAAGCCGAGCGGCAAGGCGAGCCCGAGGACGGCCCCCGCCACCCCGTCCGGGGCCGCCACCGACACCCCGTCGTCCTCGCCGAGCGCCAACCCCAACTGCGCGGTGGACACCAGCGGCCTGACCGCCGGCGCGCCCGCCACCGGGGACGTCGTCCCGCAGCAGAACTGGACGCTGGCGACCAGCCGGCTGGCGCTGCACGGCGCGGCCTTCCACGGCGTCTACGACGTGCGGACCCCGACCGGCACCAAGCGGGTGCTGAAGTTCGTGGTGGACACCGTCGACATCGACAACCTCGACATGTCGACGTTGCAGGGCAACGGCAAGACCTTCCACGTGAAGGGCGCCCCCGGCTCGACCTCGACCATGCGCAAGGGCCCGGTCACGATGTACGTGGAGCGGCTGTCCGGCCACCTCTCCAAGGTGCTCGGCCTGCCGATCCCGATCGACCTGGGCGAGATCACGCTCACCCCGGACACCCTGCCGCGCTGGCTGTACGACCTGATCGGCTCGATCCCGATCCCGCTGGACCTGGAGCTGACCGGGGTCACCGCCAAGCAGGCCGGCCAGTTCGGCGGCACGCTGACCATCCCCGGCATGCGCCTGTTCAACGACGACGCGCCGTACAGCGACAAGTAGACGCGCCGTACGGCGACGAGTAGGCGACCGGCAGCCGCGCCACGGCGGCGGCGACGTCGCGAGAACGCCCGTGGGGCGGCCCTCCACCGGAGGACCGCCCCACGGGCGTCGGTGCCACGGGGTGTTACTCGCCCCGGGTGCCCAGGTGGTGCACCTGGACCATGTTGGTGTTGCCGGGGATGCCGGGGGGCGAGCCGGCGGTGACGATGACGGTCGCGCCCTCGGCGAGCTGGCCCATGCTGAGCAGCTCGCGGTCGACCTGGGCGACCATCGCGTCGGTGGACCCGACCTGCTCGGTGACGTGCGCCTCGACGCCCCAGCTCAGCGAGAGCTGGTTGCGGGTGGCGACGTCCGGGGTGAACGCGATCACCGGGATCGGCGAACGGTAGCGGGACAGACGGCGGGCGGTGTCACCGGACTTGGTGAACGCGACCAGCGCCTGGCCGTTCAGGAAGTCGCCCAGCTCGCACGCGGCGCGGGCGATCGAGCCGCCCTGGGTGCGCGGCTTGCGGCCCGGGTTGAGCGGCTGGAGGCCCTGGGACAGCAGCTCCTCCTCGGCCCTCTCGGCGATCCGGCTCATGGTGCGGACGGTCTCGATCGGGTACTTGCCGACGCTCGACTCGGCGGACAGCATGACCGCGTCGGTGCCGTCCAGGATGGCGTTGGCGACGTCGGAGACCTCGGCGCGGGTGGGGCGCGAGGCGTGGATCATCGACTCCATCATCTGGGTGGCGACGATGACGGGCTTGGCGTTGCGGCGGGCCAGCGTGATCAGCTGCTTCTGGACCAGCGGCACCCGCTCCAGCGGGTACTCGACGGCCAGGTCGCCGCGGGCGACCATGATGGCGTCGAAGGCGAGGACGATCTCCTCCATGGCCTCGACGGCCTGCGGCTTCTCGATCTTGGCGATGACCGGCACGCGGATGCCGACCTCGTCCATGACCTCGTGGACGTCCTTGACGTCGTCCGCGTTGCGGACGAAGGACAGGGCGACCATGTCGACGCCCAGGCGCAGCGAGAAGCGCAGGTCGTCCTTGTCCTTCTCGGACAGGGCGGGCACGTTCACGGCCGCGCCGGGCAGGTTGATGCCCTTGTTGTTCGAGAGCACGCCGCCCTCGATCACCACGGTCTTCACCCGCGGGCCGTCGACGCTGACGACCTCCAGGGCGATGACGCCGTCGTTGATCAGGATCGGGTCGCCGGGCTTGACGTCGCCGGGCAGGCCCTTGTAGGTGGTGCCGCAGATGTGCTGGTCACCGGGGACGTCCTCGGTGGTGATGGTGAACTCGTCGCCGTTGTCGACGGTCACCGGGCCGTTGGCGAAGGTCGCCAGACGGATCTTGGGACCCTGGAGGTCGGCCAGGACGCCGATGGCCTTGCCGGTGTCCTCCGAGACCTGGCGGACCTTGCGGTACCGCTCCTCGTGGTCCGCGTGGTTGCCGTGGCTCATGTTCAGTCGGGCGACGTTCATGCCCGCCTCGACGATGGCCTTCAGCTGTTCGTAGGAGTCCGTCGCCGGACCCAGGGTGCAGACAATTTTCGCTCGGCGCATATGGATCAGTCTATCCGTTCGTGTTATAGGTGCATTCGGCACGAATCGTGAGGAATCGCCAACGAAGGATCCCGAGGGGCGAGACGGCGTCCAGTCAGTCCCCAGACGGCCGGTGGACCAGGGCGAAGGCCTGTCGGGCGATCTCCAGTTCCTCGTCGGTGGGCACCACGGCGACCGCCACCCGGGCGTACGCGGGTGAGATGATCCGGGCCTCGCCGGAGCGCACCGAGTTCAGCTCGGGGTCGACCGCGATGCCCAGTTCGTCCAGCCCGGCGGTGGCCGCCGCGCGCACCGGCGCCGCGTTCTCCCCGACGCCCGCGGTGAACGCGATCGCGTCCACCCGGCCGAGCACGGCGTAGTAGCCGCCGATGTACTTGCGCAGCCGGTGGATGTACGCGTCGAAGGCGAGCTTCGCGTCGGCGTCCCCGGCCTCGGCCCGGCGCATGATCTCGCGCATGTCGTTGTCGCCGCACAGGCCGCGCAGACCGCTGCGGCGGTTGAGCAGGTCGTCGATCTCGTCGATCGACAGCCCGCCCACCCGGTGCAGGTGGAACACCACACCGGCGTCGATGTCGCCCGAACGGGTGCCCATGACCAGGCCCTCCAGCGGGGTCAGGCCCATCGAGGTGTCCAGGCAGCGACCGCCGGCGACCGCCGAGGCGGAGGCGCCGTTGCCCAGGTGCAGCACGATCACGTTCACCTCGGCCGGGTCCTTGCCGAGCAGCCGGGCGGTGGCCCGCGAGACGTACTGGTGCGAGGTGCCGTGGAAGCCGTAGCGGCGCACCCGGTGCTCGTCGGCCACGGCCTTGTCGATCGCGTACCGGGCCGAGAACTCGGGCATCGAGGCGTGGAAGGCGGTGTCGAAGACGGCCACCTGGGGAAGGTCCGGGCGCAGCGCGCGGGCCACCTCGATGCCGGTGATGTTGGCCGGGTTGTGCAGCGGCGCGACCGGGATCAGCCGGCGGATCTCCTTGAGCACGTCGTCGGTGACCACGGTCGGCTCGGTGAACCGCTTGCCGCCGTGCACCACCCGGTGGCCGATCGCGGCCAGCTCGGGAGAGTCCAGCCCGAGGCCGTCGGCGGCCAGCTCCTCGGCGACGGCCTTCAGGGCGGCGGAGTGGTCCGGGAAGAGCTGCGGCAGCTCGCGCGGCCCGCCCGCGTGCGGGGTGTGCACCAGCCGCCCGCCGGGCTCGCCGATCCGCTCCACCAGGCCGGAGGCCAGCCGGGCACCGTCCAGCATGTCGATCAGCTGGTACTTCACCGACGACGAGCCGGCGTTCAGCACGAGAACGCGCGTTCCATCGCTCATGCCTGCGACTCCTTGTCGTCCTGGGCCTGGATGGCGGTGATCGCGACGGTGTTGACGATGTCCTGGACCAGCGCGCCGCGCGAGAGGTCGTTGACGGGCTTGCGCAGGCCCTGGAGGACGGGGCCGACCGCCACCGCGCCCGCCGAGCGCTGGACCGCCTTGTAGGTGTTGTTGCCGGTGTTGAGGTCCGGGAAGATCAGCACGGTCGCCCGGCCCGCCACCGCGGAGCCCGGCAGCTTGGTGGCCGCGACGTGGGCGTCCACCGCCGCGTCGTACTGGATCGGGCCCTCGACCAGGATGTCCGGCCGCAGCTCGCGGACCAGCTCGGTGGCCTTGCGGACCTTGTCGACGTCCGCGCCGGAGCCGGAGGTGCCGGTCGAGTACGAGAGCATCGCGACCCGCGGCTCCACCCCGAACTGGGCGGCGGTGGCGGCGGACTGGATCGCGATGTCGGCCAGCTGCTGGGCGTCCGGGTCGGGGTTGACCGCGCAGTCGCCGTACACCAGCACCTTGTCGGCCAGGCACATGAAGAAGACGCTCGACACGATGGCCGCGCCCGGCGAGGTCTTGATCACCTCGAAGGCGGGCCGGATGGTCGCGGCGGTGGAGTGCACCGCGCCGGAGACCATGCCGTCCGCGATGCCCTCCTGGACCATCAGGGTGCCGAAGTACGAGACGTCGGTGACCACGTCCAGCGCCAGCTCGACGGTCATCCCCTTGTGGGCGCGCAGCCGGGCGTACAGCTCGGCGAACTGGCGGCGCAGCGGGCTGGTGGTCGGGTCGACGATCCGGACCTGGGCGCGGTCGCCGCCCGGCTGTTCCTGCGGGAGGTCGATGCCGAGGCCCGCGGCCTTGCGGCGCACCGCGTCGGCCTCGCCGAGCAGGGTGAGGTCGCAGATGTTGCGGCGCAGCAGGATCTCGGCCGCGCGCAGCACCCGCTCCTCGGTGCCCTCCGGCAGGACGACGTGCCGCCGGCTCGCCCGGGCCCGCTCCAGCAGCTCGTGCTCGAACATCATCGGGGTGACGCGCTCGGACCGGCCGACCTCGATCAGGTTGGTCAACTCGGCCGTGTCGACGTGCAGTTCGAACAGTCCGAGGGCGATCTCGGCCTTCCGCGGACTGGCCGCGGTGAGCTTGCCCTCCAGGTGGGTGAGGGTCGCGGCGGTCGGCCAGCTGCCCTCCGGGACGACCGCGACCGGGGTGCCGGGGGCGAGCCGGGCGGCCAGCGCCATCACGTTCGGGCCGGGGTGCTGGCCGAGCGTCAGCAGCACGCCGGCGATCGGCGGGGCGCCGGCGGCGTGCGCGGCCAGCGAGCCGATCACCAGGTCGGCGCGGTCCCCGGGGGTGACGACCAGGGCGCCCTCGGTCAGGGCGTCCAGGAAGGTGGGCAGCATGGCGCCGCCGAAGACGAAGCCGCGGACGTCCCGGGCCAGGCCGGCGGCGTCCCCGAGCAGGACCTCGGCGCCGGTCGTCTCGACCAGCTGGGCGACGGTCGGCGCGGCCAGCGCCGGCTCCTCCGGGATGACGTAGGCGGGGATCGGCAGCTTCTCGGTGAGCTTGCGCTGGATCCGCTGCTTGGCGCCCGGGGCGACCCGGTTGGCGATCATCGCCAGGGTCTCGCAGCCCAGGTCGGTGAACGCCCGGTGGGCGTTGCGGACCTCGGCGATGACGGCCTCCGGGTCCTCGGCGTGCCCGCCGACCACCGGCAGCACGGCGGCGCCGAACTCGTTGGCCAGCCGGGCGTTGAAGGCCAGCTCGTCCGGGATGTTGGTGTCGGCGAAGTCGGTGCCGAGGACCAGCACCGCCTGGCAGCGCCGCTCCAGCGCGCGGAAGCGGTCGACCAGGGTGGAGACCAGCTCGTCCTGCCCCTGGGCGGCCTGCAGCGCGGCGGCCTCCTCGTAGCTGAGCCCGTACAGCTCGGAACTCGGCAGGTCGATCCGGTACCGGCCGCGCAGCAGTTCCACCACGTGGTCCGAGCCCGGCTCGCCCCCGGCCCGGCGGCCGGCAGGTGCTCCCGCGTGCGCGTGCACCAGCGGCCGGAACACCCCGACCCGGTCCACCTGGCGGGTGAGCAGTTCCATGACCCCGAGTTCGACCGCCTGCCGGCCGTCCCCCCGGTCGATACCGGTCACGTACACGCTGCGCGCCACGTGGGTGTCTCCGTCCCGTCGTCTCGGAATATGGCCATATCGACCATACCTTCGCACCACGAACGGGCGTCCGCGAGCAGAGCGGCCCGGCGGGGGCAAGGGCTGAACGTCCTGGGCTCGGGGTTCGCGCCGCGGCCCGCCCTTGATGTACCTACATGATGTAGTTACATTGGAAGGCATGGAGACCATGGGACTGCGTGAGCTCAACCAGAACCCGTCCAAGGCGGTCGCGCGGGTCCGGGCCGGCGCGACGATCGTCGTCACCGACCGCGGGCGGCCCGTGCTGAGACTGGTGCCGGAGGAGCCCCCGGCGACGACCCTCGAACGCATGATCGCGGCCGGCGAGGTCACCCCGCCCGCCGAGGAGGGCATGCCCGAGCTGGCCCTCGACCTGCTGCCGGACATCGGCAGCCTCTCGGACCTGCTGGTGGAAGACCGCGAACGGGAGCGGAACCGTTGATCTACCTCGACTCCTGCGCGCTGCTGAAGTTCATCAAGCCGGAGCCGGAGACGGCCGCACTGCGGGCGTGGCGGCAGGCGCTGCCCGCCGGGACCGAGCTGATCACCAGCGCGCTGGCCCGGCTGGAGATCACCCGCACCCTGCTCCGCGCGGGCCTGGCCCACCAGCAGGTCCCCTACTACGTGGACCAGGCGCTCCGGGGCAGCCACCAGGTCGACCTCAGCAGTGCGGTGCTCGCCCGGGCGCTCTCCTACCGCACTCCGCGCCTCGGCTCGCTGGACGCGTTGCACCTGGCCAGCGCGGACCCGTTCCGCACGGAGCTGACCGAGTTCATCACCTACGACCGCGAGCTGGGCAGGGCCGCGGAGGACCTCGGCTTCCCGGTGTCGGCACCGAGCTGAGGGCCTGCCCGGCCGGGCAGGCCCTCAGACGCTCAGGCCCTCAGACACTCAGGTGCTCAGGCCCTCAGCGGGCCGGGCGGAGCCAGAGGGTGGCGAGCGGGGGGAGGACCAGTTCGGCGGAGCGGGGCTGGTCGTGCCAGGGGGTCGGTTCGGCCTTGACCGGGTGGGAGTTGCCGATGCCGCCGCCGCCGTAGGCCTCGGCGTCGGTGTTGAGCAGTTCCTCCCACAGCTGGTCGCGGCCGTCCAGGTCGGGCAGGCCGACCCGGTGGCCGTGCCGGACGACGGGGGAGAAGTTGCAGACCGCGACCAGCGGCGAGCCGTCGGCCGCGTACCGGACGAAGGAGAGCAGGTTGTCCTCGGCGGCGCCGCCGTCGAGCCAGCGGAAGCCGTCCGGGGTGGTGTCCCGTTCCCATAGGGCGGGGGTGTCCAGGTAGTGCCGGTTGAGGTCGCGGACCAGCCGGCGGACGCCGTGGTGGTCCTGGTGGGCGGGCCACTGCTCGTCGAGCACCCACCACTGCGGGCCCTGTTCGTGGTCCCATTCCGCGCCCTGGGCGAACTCCTGTCCCATGAAGAGCAGTTGCTTGCCCGGGTGGGACCACATGAAGCCCAGGTAGGCGCGGTGGTTGGCGCGCTGCTGCCACCAGTCGCCGGGCATCTTGGAGACCAGCGCCTGCTTGCCGTGCACCACCTCGTCGTGCGAGATCGGCAGGACGTAGTTCTCCGAGTAGGCGTACACCATCGAGAAGGTGATCTCGTTGTGGTGGAACTTGCGGTGCACCGGCTCCTTGGACATGTAGACCAGCGAGTCGTGCATCCAGCCCATGTTCCACTTGAGCCCGAAACCGAGGCCGCCGGCGTCGGTGGGGCGGGTGACGCCGTCCCAGGCGGTGGACTCCTCGGCGATGGTGACCACGCCGGGGCAGCGCCGGTAGACGGTGGCGTTCATCTCCTGCAGGAACGCGGCCGCGTCCGGGTTCTCCCGGCCGCCGTGCTGGTTGGGCGTCCAGGCGCCGCCCTCGCGGGAGTAGTCGAGGTAGAGCATCGAGGCGACGGCGTCCACCCGCAGGCCGTCGATGTGGAACTCCTCGCACCAGTAGACCGCGTTGGCGACGAGGAAGTTGCGCACCTCCGTGCGGCCGTAGTCGAACTCCAGGGTTCCCCAGTCGGGGTGCTCGGCGCGCAGCGGGTCGGCCGGCTCGTACAGCGGCTCGCCGTCGAAGCGGGCGAGCGCGAAGGCGTCCTTGGGGAAGTGGGCGGGCACCCAGTCGACGATCACGCCGATGCCGTGCCGGTGCAGGGTGTCGACCAGGTGGCGGAAGTCGTCGGGGCTGCCGAGCCGGGCGGTGGGGGCGTAGTAGCCGGACACCTGGTAGCCCCAGGAGCCGCCGAAGGGGTGCTCCATGACCGGCATGAACTCCACGTGGGTGAAGTTCAACTCCTTGAGGTAGCGCGGCAGTTCCTCGGCGATGGCGCGGTAGCTGGTGAGGTCGGGCCGCCAGGAGGCCAGGTGCAGCTCGTAGACGGACATCGGCGCCCGGTGGTGTGCGGCGCGGGCCCGGCGGGCCATCCACTCGCCGTCCTGCCAGCGGTGGTCGGAGGAGGTGACCACCGAGGCGGTGGCGGGCGGGCACTGGGCGGCCCGGGCGAGCGGGTCGGCCTTGTCGAGCACCCAGCCCTGCCGGGTGTGGATCTCGTACTTGTACGCGGCGCCCTCGGCGAGGCCCGGGACGAAGAGCTCCCAGATGCCGGACGAGCCGAGCGAGCGCATCGGGTGCCCGGTGCCGTCCCAGTGGTTGAAGTCGCCGATCAGCCGGACGCCGACGGCGTTCGGTGCCCAGACCGCGAAGGCGGTGCCGGCGACGCCGTCGACGGTGCGCACGTGCGAGCCGAGGGCCTGCCACAGCTGCTCGTGCCGGCCTTCGGAGATCAGGTGCAGGTCGAGTTCGCCGAGGGTGGGCGGTGTGCGGTAGCCGTCGTGCTGGGCCAGCGGCTCGCCGCCGGGGTAGGTCACCAGCAGCCGGTAGTCCACGGTGTCGGCGCCGGCCACCAGCCCGGTGAACAACCCGCCCTGCTGATGGGTGAGTTCGGCCGGGCCCTGGGTGGTCTCGACGACCACCCGCTCGGCGAACGGGCGCAGCACCCGGATCGCGGTGCCGCCGTGCACCGGGTGCGCGCCGAGCAGGGCGTGCGGGTCGTGGTGCTGCCCGCCGACCAGCCGGTCCACCTCGGACGGCGGCAGCGGCGCCTCGGGCAGGCGCAGCGAGGCCGTGGGCGGAGCCGTGACCGGTGCGGACTCCGCGGCCGGCACGGGCTCGCCGGCCGGCGCGGACTCCTCGGCCGGGACGGGCTCGGGCCGGGGCGAGTCCGGGCCGGCCAGGAAGGTGGCCGGGACGGGGCGGGTGGTGCGGCCGGGCGGGTCGAGCGGCGTCACGGCTGGGTCCTCCTGCGACGGGGGGTGGGCTAACTCCAGGGCGGCGGAACCGGGGGTGCGGGTGGGGCAGGGGATGCGGGCAGGGCAGGGGGTGCGGGCGGGGCCGGGGCGGTCAGACGGTGAGGGCGAGCCGGTTGATCGCGGCGAGCGGGATCGGCAGCCAGCTCGGCCGGTGCCGGGCCTCGTACACGACCTCGTACACCGCCTTGTCGATCTCCAGGGCCCGCATCAGCTCCGGTGAGGCCGCCGGGTCGGCGCCGCCGCCGGCGGTGTAGCCGGCGCAGAAGGCGGTGCGGTTGCGCTGGGCCCAGGCGGCGGCGAGGTGGGCGAGTTCCGGGTCGACCGGGCCGCCGGCCAGCAGGTGGGCGGCCGCGTAGTCGAAGGAGCGGAGCATCGCGGCGACGTCGCGCAGCGCGGGCTGCGGTTCGCGGCGTTCGTTGACGGATTTGGCGGGTTCGCCCTCGAAGTCCAGCAGCACCCAGCCGTGCGGGGTGCGCATGGCCTGTCCGAGGTGCAGGTCGCCGTGGATGCGCTGGACGGGCAGGCCGTCGGGGTGGGCGTCGGCGAGTTGCTGGAAGGCGGTGCGCAGTGCGGCCCGGTAGCGCAGCAGGCCGGGGACGGCGGCGACGGCGCTGTCCAGCCGGTCGGCCATGGTGGTGGCGAGCCGGCTGGTCTGGGCGCGGTCGAGCCGGGCGACCGGCATCGAGCGGGCCAGGACCCGGTGGACTTCGGCGGTGGCCCGGCCGAGCCGGTGGGCCTCGATGGCGAAGTTGCCGGGGGAGGGGTCGCCCTTGAGTCGGCCGACCTGGTCGAGGGCGAGCTCCCAGCCGTCCTCGGCGTCCGGCAGGTAGCGCTGGAGCAGCCCGAGGGTGGCGGGTTCGGCGCGTTCCAGCCGGCTCTCGAACCAGGCGGCGACCCGGGGGATCCGGGTGGAGCCGGCCCGGGAGAGGGCGAGGGAGAGTTCGAGGTCGGGGTTGGTGCCGGGGTGGATGCGGCGGAACAGCTTGAGGATGTACGAGGTGCCGTAGATGACCGAGCTGTTGGACTGCTCGGCGGTGGAGGCGCGGCCGGGGAGGTTGGCGGGGAGCCCGGAGCCGGGGGTGCGGCGGAAGGACAGCGAGCCGAACCGGTCGCCGGTGGCGAGGTGTTCCAGCAGCCGCCCGGTGAGTTCGGGGTCGTGGACGGCGTCGTAGAGCGCCGCGCCGTCGTACGGGCCCTGGCTGAGCCGGCCGAGCACGGCGCTGGGCTCGATGTCCGCGTGCCCGTCCGAGCGGATGCCGAGCAGGAGTTGGTAGATGTCGCCGTGCGGGGCGCCGACCGTGGTGGCGTGCTCGACCCGCAGCAGCAGGTGCAGCAGGGCGGGGTCGCCGACCTGGAGCGGGGTTCCGACCATCGGGGTGAGGCCGGTGATGGGCCGTCCCTTTCCGGCGTACCACCGCTGGGTGGGGAGCCACTCGGCGATCAGCGGCAGCGCGGCCTGGACGAGTTCGCTGACCCCCAGGGCGGCTCTCCGGGCCCCGGTGCTCCGCGCGCCCGCCGGTGCGGCGGGGTCGGCGGGGGCATCCTGCTGCACATGGGCTTGAGAACGGGAGGTTTCGGACATGACTCCCTTTCCCCGGAAGCGGGCGGACTGCCCGACGGGTCTGGCCGGGTCCGTCAGTCTTCCGGATTTCGGCGGCGCGGCGGCGGCGGCACGCGAGCGGGGCTCAGGTGTCACGCCTTCGTGTGGGTGGCCGTTGGGCTGTTCTCCGTACGCGGCGGTGCAGAGAACTCCGGGGGCGCAGGGGTTCAACTCGCGCCCCCGGAGGGTCTGGTGGTGCTGTGTGGCAGGGTGTGGCGGATCGTTACTTCGAGCGCCTGGTCCCGCTCAGCCGCGGCGGCTGCCGGAGCTGGAACCAGTAGAAGCCGTGGCCGGCCAGCGTGAGCAGGTAGGGCCACTCGCCGATGGAGGGGAAGCGCACCCCGCCGATCAGCTCGACCGGGTACCGTCCGCCGTACTGCCGCAGGTCCAGCTCGGTCGGCTGCGCGAACCGCGAGAAGTTGTTCACGCACATGACCAGGTCCCCCTCGTGTTCGCGCACGAAGGCCAGCACGGCGGGGTTGCTGGAGGGCAGTTCGGTGTACGTGCCGAGGCCGAACGCCGGATTGAGCTTGCGGATCTCGATCATGCGACGCGTCCAGTGCAGCAGCGAGCTCGAACTGCTCTGCTGTGCCTCGACGTTGGTCACCTGGTAGCCGTACACCGGGTCCATGATGGGCGGCAGACTGAGCCTGCCCGGGTCGGCGGAGGAGAAACCCGCGTTGCGGTCCGGGGTCCACTGCATCGGCGTGCGCACGCCGTCCCGGTCGCCCAGCCAGATGTTGTCGCCCATGCCGATCTCGTCCCCGTAGTAGAGGACCGGCGAGCCGGGCAGCGAGAACAGCAGGGCGGTGAACAGCTCGATCTGGTTGCGGTCGTTCTCCAGCAGCGGGGCGAGCCGGCGGCGGATGCCCACGTTGGCGCGCATCCGGGGGTCCTTGGCGTACTCCGCGTACATGTAGTCGCGCTCCTCGTCGGTGACCATCTCCAGGGTCAGCTCGTCGTGGTTGCGCAGGAAGATGCCCCACTGGCAGCCGCCGGGGATCTGCGGGGTCTTGCTGAGGATCTCCGACACCGGGTAGCGGGACTCCCGCCGCACGGCCATGAAGATCCGGGGCATCACCGGGAAGTGGAAGGCCATGTGGCACTCGTCGCCGCCCGCGGTGAAGTCGCCGAAGTAGTCGACGACGTCCTCGGGCCACTGGTTGGCCTCGGCCAGCAGCACGGTGTCGGGGTAGTCGGCGTCGATCTCCTTGCGGACCCGCTGGAGGAACTCGTGGGTCTCCGGCAGGTTCTCGCAGTTGGTGCCCTCGCGGGCGAACAGGTACGGCACCGCGTCCAGCCGGAAGCCGTCGATGCCGAGGTCGAGCCAGAACCGCAGTCCGGCGATCATCTCCTGCTGGACGCGGGGGTTGTCGTAGTTGAGGTCCGGCTGGTGGGAGAAGAACCGGTGCCAGAAGTACTGCTTGCGGACCGGGTCGTAGGTCCAGTTGGAGGTCTCGGTGTCGACGAAGATGATCCGGGCGTCCGGGTACTGCTTGTCGTCGTCGGCCCACATGTAGAAGTCGCCGTACGGGCCGTCCGGGTCCGTCCGGGAGGCCTGGAACCACGGGTGCTGGTCGCTGGTGTGGTTCATGACGAAGTCGATGATCACGCGCATGCCGCGGGCGTGCGCGGCGTCGACGAACTCCATGAAGTCGGCGAGGTCGCCGAACTCCGGCAGCACCGACTTGTAGTCGGCCACGTCGTACCCGCCGTCGCGCAGCGGCGAGGCGAAGAACGGCGGGAGCCAGAGGCAGTCGACCCCGAGCCACTGCAGGTAGTCGAGTTTGGTGGTGAGCCCCTTCAGGTCCCCGACCCCGTCGCCGTTGCTGTCCTGGAAGGACCGCACCAGCACCTCGTAGAAGACCGCACGCTTGAACCACTCCGGGTCCAGGTTCTTCTTCGAGGTCTCCGGGAAGGTGTCGGGGACGGGCTCGTTCACAGTCACGCTGGGTTCCTCCGAACCGTGAGGAGGTGAGCCGGCTCGGCTGAGGGATCGAGCCGGACGTAGTTGTGCCGGCCCCAGGTGTAGACGGCGCCGGTGAGCTCGTCGTGCACCGCGTACGGGCCGTCGCCGTCGAGGGTGACGGTGGCCTCCTGGACGTGGTGCGGGTCGAGGTTGACCACGGTGACGACCTGGTCGGTGAGGCCCTCGGGGGTGGTCGCGGTCTTGGAGTAGGCGAGCACCTGGTCGTTGTCCGTGGGGTGGAAGCGCAGGTTGCGCAGCTGCTGGAGGGCCGGGTGGCGCCGGCGCAGCCGGTTCAGCACGGTGAGCAGCGGGGCGAGGGAGTCGGTGCGGGTCCAGTCGCGGGGGCGCAGCTCGTACTTCTCCGAGTGCAGGTACTCCTCGGAGCCGGGGTGGGCCGGCTCGTCCTCGTACAGCTCGAAGCCGGCGTAGACGCCGTAGCTGGGGGCGAGGGTGGCGGCGAGCACGGCGCGGATCGCGAACGCGGCGCGGCCGCCGTGCTGGAGGTAGCCGTGCAGGATGTCCGGGGTGTTGGCGAAGAAGTTGGGCCGCATGTAGGCGGCGGCGTCACCGGTGAGTTCGGTGAGGTACTCGGTGAGTTCCGGCTTGGTGGTGCGCCAGGTGAAGTACGTGTACGACTGGTGGAAGCCGATCTTCCCCAGGGTGTGCATCATCGCGGGCCGGGTGAAGGCCTCCGCCAGGAAGACGACGTCCGGGTCGGTGCGGGCGATGTCGGCGAGCACCTTCTCCCAGAACGCCACCGGTTTGGTGTGCGGGTTGTCGACCCGGAAGATCCGAACGCCGTGGGACATCCAGAACCGGAGGATCCGGATGGTTTCCTTGACGATTCCTTCCATGTCCTGGTCGAAGTTGATCGGATAGATGTCCTGGTACTTCTTCGGCGGGTTCTCGGCGTACGCGATGGTGCCGTCCCCGCGGTGGCTGAACCATTCCGGGTGCTTGTTCACCCACGGGTGGTCGGGGGAGCACTGGAGGGCGAAGTCCAGCGCCACCTCCAGGTGCAGGGCCTCGGCCTCGGCGACGAAGTGGTCGAAGTCCTCGATCGTGCCGAGGTCGGGGTGGACGGCGTCGTGGCCGCCCTCGGGGGAGCCGATCGCCCAGGGCGAGCCGACGTCGTGCGGACCGGCCGTCAGGGCGTTGTCCGGCCCCTTGCGGAAGGCTCGTCCGATCGGGTGCACCGGCGGCAGGTAGACCACGTCGAAGCCCATCGCGGCGACGGCCGGCAGCCGCTCGGCGGCGGTGCGCAGGGTGCCCGAACGCGGCGGCTCGACGCCGCCCGGATCCACCACCGCGCCCTCCGAGCGGGGGAAGAACTCGTACCAGGAGCCGTACAGCGCGCGCTCGCGGTCCACCTGGAGCGGCAGCGGGCGGGAGGCGCTGAGCAGTTCGCGCAGCGGGTACCGGGCCAGCAGGTCCAGCACCTCGGGGGCGAGTGCGGCGGCCAGCCGGGACAGCGGCGGCAGGCCGGGGTCGCGCAGTGCGTCGGCGGCGGCCAGCACGTGCGCGCGGCCCTCCTTCTTCGGCACGCCGACCGCGGCCTGCTCCAGCAGCCGGGCGCCGTCCTCCAGGACCAGCGCGGTGTCGATCCCGGCGGGCAGCTTCACGGCGGCGGTCCGGCGCCAGGTGGCGACCGGGTCGCTCCACGCCTCGACCAGGTACGACCAGCGGCCGGACGCGGTCGGGGTGACGTGCGCGCCCCAGCGGTCGGTGCCCTCGGCCAGCTCGCGCATCGGCGTCCACGGGCCGCCGCGGCCGCGCGGGTCGCGCAGCACCACGTTGGCGTTGACGGCGTCGTGGCCCTCGCGGAACACGGTCGCGGTGACCAGGAAGGTCTCGCCGACGACGGCCTTGGCCGGGCGGCGGCCGGAGTCGACGAGGGGGCTGACGTCCAGGACGGGGATGCGGCCGATCACGGTGTCGCTCTCTGTCGTCTTGCGGGCGGCGGGCTTGCGGGCGGAGGCCTTGCGCGGCGCGGCGCCGGAGGTGCCCTCGGCGGTGGTCCCGGCGGTCCCGGCGGCGTCGGCGGTGGCCTTCGCGGTGGCGGCGGCGCGGCGCGTGGTGGTGGTGCGCCTGCGCGGTGCCGCGGTCCGGCCCTCCTCGGCCCCGGGTTGTCGGGCCGCTTCGGCCGGCTCGGTGCGGACCGCCCCGGCGGCCCGCGGCGCCGGCATCGCCGGATCCGTCCGAGTGTCAGAATCCATCCGTCCGGCGGATTCCGCGACCGCTGCGTCGTGGCTGTCGGCCACCGGTGTGGACTGGTCCCGCGTGTCGCCGTGCATGTCAAACTCCTGCCCGAGATCGGCGGCAGCTCCCGCGGGCCGGGGATGGGCCAGGGGAGTACCGGGAGGACTGCTGGGTGGGGAGGACGTGCGACCGGAAGCCTGCCCGCGCCGCCGTCCCCGGCAACCTGCCCGGCGCCCGCCGAGCCCTCGACGGGAGCCCTGGAGCCGCGCGCGTCCCGGCGCGCGCCTCCAGGGGCACGCCCCTGGGCGACCCGGTCGACCCGTGAACGAGCAGGCCGAGTACGAGGACACGCGTCGGTGCGAGGTGAGCGCCGAATGGGCTAAGAAGAAGGGGAACGATCAACGCGAAAAGGATTCGGACGTGCTGCTTCAAGGCGGACGCCACCCGCCGCCGCACTCCCCGCAGCATCAACGACCTTGAGTCATCCTCGCACCGGGGACAAGACTTTTGCAGCGGTACGACAGTAGTTTCGGGCTTTGTCCTGAGCGGATGAGTCATCGGAAATGGACCTGTTCCGCAGTGTTCATGCATTGGTAGCGCAGGACCCCGGAAATGTGCGCCGCGCGCGCCCCCCGTGCAGACCAATGCGCCGAATGCGATCTCATCAATAGGCCGAACGGATGCCCAATAGCCCACTTGACGCACTGTCATGACGGACATCGCGGCTACGCTTCACGCCGTGAAGGCAATCCGCAGATTCACCGTCCGCACCGTCCTGCCCGAACAACTCCAGCCGCTGCACGAGCTGGCCCTCAACCTGCGCTGGTCCTGGCACCCCGAGACCAGGGACCTCTTCCGGTCCGTGGACCCGGAGGTCTGGGCCGCGACCGGCGAGGACCCGGTGCGGCTGCTCGGGGAGGTCCCGGCCGCCCGGCTCGCCGCCCTCGCCGCCGACCGGCGGTTCCTGCGCAGACTCGGCGACCTCGCCGACGACCTGCGCGAGTACCTCAGCGGCCCGCGCTGGTACCAGGCCCAGCAGGAGGCCGGCACCACCCCGCCGCCCGCCGCCATCGCCTACTTCTCCCCCGAGTACGGCATCGCCGCCGCGCTGCCGCAGTACTCCGGCGGGCTCGGCATCCTGGCCGGCGACCACCTCAAGGCCGCCAGCGACCTAGGCGTCCCGATCATCGGCGTCGGCCTGTTCTACCGGCACGGCTACTTCCGGCAGTCCCTCAACCGGGACGGCTGGCAGCAGGAGCGCTACCCGCTGCTCGACCCGGACGAACTCGCGGTCAGCCTGCTCCGGGAGGACGACGGCACCCCCGGCCGGGTCGACCTCGCCCTGCCAGGCGGCCGCACCCTGGCCGCGCACATCTGGAAGGCCCAGGTCGGACGGGTCCCGCTGCTGCTCCTCGACTCCGACATCGAGGCCAACTCGCCCGCCGAGCGCGACGTCACCGACCGGCTCTACGGCGGCGGCAGCGAGCACCGGCTGCTCCAGGAGATGCTGCTCGGCATCGGCGGCGTCCGCGCCGTCCGCGCCTACTGCCGGCTCACCGGGCACCCCGCCCCCGAGGTGTTCCACACCAACGAGGGCCACGCGGGCTTCCTCGGCGTCGAACGGATCCGCGAGCTGGTCGCCACCGGCTCACCCGGCCCCGACAGCGTCGGCCTGGACTTCGCCGCCGCCCTGGAGTCCGTCCGGGCCGGCACCCTGTTCACCACCCACACGCCCGTCCCGGCCGGCATCGACCGCTTCGACCGCGAGCTGGTCGCCCGCCACTTCAGCGGCGACGCCGCCCTGCCGGGCGTCCCGGTCGAACCGGTGCTCGCGCTCGGCGCCGAGACCTGGCCCGGCGGGGACCCGAAGCTCTTCAACATGGCCGCCATGGGCCTGCGGCTCGCCCAGCGCGCCAACGGGGTCTCCACCCTGCACGGCGAGGTCAGCCGCTCCATGTTCAACGGGCTCTGGCCCGGCTTCGACGCCACCGAGGTGCCGATCACCTCCGTCACCAACGGCGTCCACGCCGCCACCTGGATCGACCCGGCGGTCGTGCGGCTTGGCGCCGCCGAGATCGGCGCCGACCGCGCCGAGGACGCCATGACCACCGGCGACGCCAAGCGCTGGACCGGCCTGGAGCGGATCGGCAACACCGAGATCTGGGACCTGCGCCGCAGCCTGCGCGCCCAGCTGGTCGACGAGGCCCGCCGCCGGCTGCGCGACTCCTGGCGCCAGCGCGGCGCCGGCGAGGCCGAACTCGGCTGGGTCTCCTCGGTGCTCGACCCCGACGTGCTCACCATCGGCTTCGCCCGCCGGGTGCCCTCGTACAAGCGGCTCACCCTGATGCTGCGCGACCCGGACCGGCTGCGCGCCCTGCTGCTGCACCCCGTCCGGCCGGTGCAGATCGTGGTCGCCGGCAAGGCCCACCCGGCCGACGACGGCGGCAAGCGGCTGATCCAGCAGATGGTCGCCTTCGCCGACGACCCGGCCGTCCGGCACCGGATCGTCTTCCTGCCGGACTACGACATGGCGATGGCCCGGCACCTCTACCCGGGCTGCGACGTCTGGCTGAACAACCCGCTGCGCCCGCTGGAGGCCTGCGGCACCTCCGGGATGAAGGCCGCGCTCAACGGCTGCCTCAACCTGTCCGTCCTGGACGGCTGGTGGGACGAGTGGTACGACGGCCAGAACGGCTGGGCGATCCCCACCGCCGACGAGACCGGCGGCGTGCTCGACCCGGAGAGCAGCGAGGCCGAGCGCCGCGACGACATCGAGGCCGCCGCGCTGTACGACCTGATCGAGGACCAGGTCGCCGGCCGGTTCTACGACCGGGGTACGGACGGGCTGCCGCACCGCTGGATCGCCATGGTCCGGCACACCCTCGTCACCCTCGGCCCCAAGGTGCTGGCCGGGCGGATGGTCCGTGAGTACGTCGAACGGCTGTACACCCCGGCGGCGCTGGCCCAGCGGGAGCTGTCGGCGGCGGAGCACCACGGCGCCCTGGAGCTGGCGGCCTGGAAGGCGAAGGTCCGGGAGGCCTGGCCGGCCGTCCGGGTCGAGCACGTCGAGGCGGACTGTCCGGACGAGGCGCAGGAACTGGGCAGCTCGCTGGCGCTGCGGGTGCAGGTCGCGCTCGGGGCGCTGGAGCCGGGCGACGTCGAGGTGCAGGCGGTGTCCGGCCGGGTGGACGAGACGGACGGCATCTCGGACGGCTGCGTGCTCGCCCTCAAGCCGGTCGGCGGGTCCGACCTGGACGGCCGGACCCGCTACGAGGGCTCGCTGGAGCTGGGCCGGACCGGCCCGTTCGGCTACACCGTCCGGGTGCTGCCGGCCCACCCCCGGCTGGCCTCCCCGGCGGAGCTGGGGCTGGTGGCCCTGCCCGCCGAGTCGTCGGGGATGGACGCGGGGGTGCTGCGGTGAGGCCCTGCCGCGGGGAGCGCCGGACCTAGGAGGACCTAGACCAGGCTGTCCCGCCAGGCCTGGTGGAGGGCGGCGAAGCGGCCGGATCCGTCGATCAGCTCCTGCGGGGAGCCGTCCTCGACGATCCGGCCCTGGTCCATCACCAGGACGCGGTCGGCGATCTCCACGGTGGAGAGCCGGTGCGCGATGATCACCGCCGTCCGGCCGGCCAGCACCGTGCGCATGGCCCGCTGGACGGCCTGCTCGCCGGGGACGTCCAGCGAGCTGGTCGCCTCGTCGAGGATCAGCACCGCCGGGTCGGCGAGCAGGGCGCGGGCGAAGGCGACCAGCTGGCGCTGCCCGGCGGAGATCCGGCCGCCGCGCTTGCGCACGTCGGTGTCGAAGCCGTCCGGGAGCGCGGCGATGAACTCGTACGCGCCGATGTCCCGGGCGGCCTGCTCGACCTCCTCGCGGCCGGCGCCGGGGCGGCCGATCGCGATGTTCTCGGCGACGGTGCCGGAGAACAGGAAGGACTCCTGGGTCACCATCACCACGCCGCGCCGCAGCTCGGGGGTGGCGAGGTCGCGCAGGTCCACGCCGTCCAGCCGGATCCGGCCGTCGGTCGGGTCGTAGAAGCGGGCCAGCAGCTTGGCGACCGTCGACTTGCCGGCGCCGGTCGCGCCGACCACCGCCACCGTCTGCCCGGCCGGGATCACCAGGTCGAACGGCGGCAGCACCTGCTTGCCGGTGCGGTAGGCGAAACGGGTCTCCTCGAAGCGGACCTCGCGCCCCTTGCCGACGGCCTGCGGCAGTTCGGCGGGCGCGGCGGGTTCGGCGACGGTCGGCTCGTGGGCGAGCAGGCCGGCGATCTTCTCCAGCGCGGCGGCGGCCGACTGGTAGCTGTTCAGGAACATCGCCAGCTGGTCGATCGGGTCGTAGAGCCGGCGCAGGTAGAGCACGAAGGCGGTGAGCACGCCCAGTTCGACCGTGCCGTCGGCGACCAGGTAGGCGCCGAGCAGCACCACGCCGGTGGTCCACAGGTTGGCGGTGACGCGGGAGAGGCCGACGTAGCGGGCGATCTCCAGCAGGCCGTCCGCCGTCGCGGTGGCGGACTGCCGGTTGACCAGGCCGAAGGCCTCGTCGTTGGCCTTCTCCCGGCGGAAGGCCTGCACCGGGCGGATGCCGTTCATGGTCTCGGTGAAGCGGACGATCAGCGAGGCGGCCGAGGTGCGGGAGCGGCGGTAGACCCGGCGCGAGCGGCTGCGGAAGGAGCGGGCGATCAGCGCCAGCGGCAGGATCGACGCCAGCGAGACCAGGCCGAGCCGCCAGTCCAGCACCAGCAGCAGCACCGAGATGTAGCAGACCGACAGGAGGACGGTCAGCAGCTCCTGGAGGCCCTCGGAGAGCAGCTCGCGCAGCGCGTCCACGTCGCTGGTGGCGCGGGAGATGATCCGGCCCGAGGTGTAGCGCTCGTGGAAGTCCAGGCTCAGCCGCTGGGCGTGCCGGAAGATCCGGCCGCGCAGCTCCAGCAGGATGTCCTGGTTGACCCGGGCGCTGATCTTGATGAACGCCCACTGCAGCAGCAGGCTGAGCAGCGCACAGCCCAGGTAGGCGCAGACCACCGCGATCAGCGGGCCGCTGTCGCTCTCGCGCAGCGCCGGGATGCCGCGGTCCATCGCGATGGCGACCAGCAGCGGGCCGGACTGCAGGGCCGCCTGCTGGATGAGGATCACCAGCATCGCGACGCCGATCCGGGCCCGGTGCGGGCCGAGCAGCGAGCGCAGCAGCGCCCGGGGGGCGCCGGGCGGGACGGGGATGTCCTCCTCGTCGGCCGGGGGCGGCGGCGGAAGCTGTTCCTCGACCGGTTCGGCGGTCTCCCGTTCGGCGGGGCCGGCGGGCGAGATGGTGGTGGTCATCGGGTGGTGCCCCCCTCGGAGACCAGTGCGGCCTCGGGCATCGGGGCGGACTCGCCCGACATCAGTTCGCGGTAGTGCGCGCAGTCGCGCAGCAGGTCCTGGTGGGTGCCGACGGCCTCGATCCGGCCGTCGGAGAGCACCGCGACCCGGTCGGCGAGCAGCACGGTGCTCGGGCGGTGGGCGACCACCAGGGCGGTGGTGGCGCCGAGGACCTGGCGCAGCGCCCGTTCGACCAGGGCCTCGGTGTGCACGTCGAGGGCGGAGAGCGGGTCGTCCAGCACCAGGAAGGCCGGGTCGCCGACCACCGCACGGGCCAGGGCGAGACGCTGGCGCTGGCCGCCGGACAGGCTCAGGCCCTGTTCGCCGACCTCGGTGTCCACGCCGTCCGGGAGCTTCTCCACGAAGGAGGCCTGGGCGGTGGCCAGGGCGGCGCGCAGCTGCCGGTCGTCCGCGCCCGGGGCGCCCATCAGGACGTTCTCCCGGACGGTGGCGGAGAACAGGGTGGGCTCCTCGAAGGCGACCGCGACCAGCTCGCGCAGCCGTTCCCGGGGGAGGTCGCGGATGTCCCGGCCGTCCAGGGTGATGGTGCCGGCCGTGGCCTCGTACAGGCGGGGGAGCAGTGCGGTGAGCGTGGTCTTGCCGCTGCCGGTGGCGCCGACCAGGGCCATCGTCTCGCCGCTGCGGATGTGCAGGTCGATGCCGGCCAGCAGGTCGGGGGTGTCGTCGGGGGCGTCGGGGTAACGGAAGCGGACGCCGGTGAAGCGGATGCCGTCGGGGGTGGCGCCCAGGCCGTCGGCGGTGCCCGGGTCGGCGGTCTCGGGCTCGTCCAGCACCTCGAAGAAGCGGTCGGCGGCGGTGGCGGCCTCGTTGGCGTAGGCGAGCAGCCAGCCCAGGGACTCGACCGGCCAGCGCAGCGCCAGCGCGGTGGAGAGGAAGGCGACCAGGGTGCCGGCGCTCAGCTCGTCGTGGGCGACCAGGTAGGCGCCGGCGGCGAGGGCGCAGCCGAGGGCGATCTCGGGCAGGCCGACGATGACCGCCCAGAGGTTGGCGAGCAGCCCGGCCTTGCGCAGTTCGGTGCGGCGCAGGTCGTGGGCCTGGGCGCGGAAGCGCTCGGCCATCGAGCGGTGGCGGCCGAAGGCCTTGAGGATGCGGATGCCGAGGACGGACTCCTCGATGACGGTGGCGAGGTCGCCGTTCTGGTCCTGGGCGCGGCGGGAGGCGCCGGAGTAGCCCGCCTCGAACCGCCGGGTGAGCACGAACAGCGGGACGGCGGGCAGCAGGATGATCAGGGCGAGCCGCCAGTCCTGGGTGAACATCACCGCCGTGCCGGCGAGGAACATCACCGAGTTGACGATCAGGAAGACCAGCGGGAAGGCCAGAAACAGCCGCATGGTGTACATGTCGGCGGTGGCCCGGGAGAGCAGCTGGCCGGATCCCCAGCGCTCGTGGAAGGAGATCGGCAGCCGCTGGAGCTTGGCGAAGAGGTCGCCGCGCATGGCCGTCTCCAGCCCGGCCAGCGGGCGGGCCAGGACCACCCGGCGGGTGTAGAACAGCGCGGCCTCGACCAGTCCGAGGACCAGCAGCAGGCCGATCAGCGGCCAGAGCCCGCTCAGGTCGTGTTCGGCGAGCGGGCCGTCGACGATCCGGCCGAGGACCAGCGGGACGCCGAGGACGCTCAGCATGGCGACCAGGGCGGCGGCCACCGAGGTGGCCAACCGGCGGCGGACGGCTCGGGCGTAGGGCCACAGGCGCAGGAGGGAGCGGACCGTGGAGCGGTGCCCGGTCGCGGTGTCGTCGTCTTGTCGGTTCTCGGCCATCGTCGTGAGGGTAGGACGAGGTCGCGTCATTTCTCATCAGGTTTTTCACCCCTGACAGAACGCTTCGGCGAGAACCGGCCACCTGTACGGGTGGGGCGCGGGTGAAAAGCGGGGCGCGTGGGGCCGGCCGCAGGGGCCGGAGTGCGCCGCACGTGCGGCCGACACCGCTCAGGTCGTGGCGGCGGGCGCGCGCAGCAGCCGCAGCGAGCGCCCGGCCAGCAGCGTCGCGCCCTGCGGACAGGGCTCGCCGCCGCCCTCGACGGCGGTGTCGACCACCGTCTCGTACGCCTCCTCCGGCGCGGCCCAGGGCTCGCCGGGGAGGGTGAACAGCACCGGTTCGTGGCCGGCGTTGAGCAGCAGCAGGAAGCTGTCGTCCAGCGTCGGCCGCCCGGCCTCGTCCCGTTCGGACATCGCGGTGCCGGACAGCAGCATGCCCAGGCAGGCGGTGGGGGCGAACCAGTCGGCCTCGGTCATCTCCTTGCCCAGCGGCGTGAACCAGGCGAGGTCCGGCTGGCCGCCCGGGGCGGCGGCCCGGCCGGAGAAGAACGCCCGCTGCCGCAGCACCGGGTGGGCCCGGCGCAGCCGGATCAGCCGGGCGGTCAGCTCGCACAGCCCGCGCCAGCGGGGATCCGCCAGGAGCGACCAGTCCAGCCAGCCGAGTTCGTTGTCCTGGCAGTAGGCGTTGTTGTTGCCGCCCTGGGTGCGGCCCAGCTCGTCCCCGGCGGTGAGCATCGGGACGCCGGTGGAGAGCAGCAGTGTGGCCAGCAGGTTGCGCAGTTGGCGCAGCCGCAGGGCGTTGACCTCCGGGTCGGTGGTCTCGCCCTCGACGCCGTGGTTCCAGGACCGGTTGTCGTCGGTGCCGTCCCGGTTGGCCTCGCCGTTGGCCTCGTTGTGCTTGCGGTCGTAGCTGACCAGGTCGCGCAGCGTGAAACCGTCGTGCGCGGTCACGTAGTTGACGGAGGCGTACGGGCGGCGGCCGCCGCGCTGGTAGAGGTCGGAGGAGCCGGACAGCCGGTAGCCCAGCTCGCGCACGTCCGGGCGGGCGCCGCGCCAGAAGTCCCGCACGGTGTCCCGGTACTTGTCGTTCCACTCGGCCCACAGCGGCGGGAAGCCGCCGACCTGGTAGCCGCCCGGGCCGACGTCCCAGGGCTCGGCGATCAGCTTCACCCGGCTGAGCAGCGGATCCTGGGAGACGGCGGCGAGGAAGGGGTGGTCCATGTCCACCCCGTCGGTGCCGCGGGCGAGGGCGGCGGCGAGGTCGAAGCGGAAGCCGTCCACGCCCATCTCGGTGACCCAGTACCGCAGCGAGTCGGTGACCAGCCGGACCACCTGCGGGCGGCGGGTGTCCAGGGTGTTGCCGCAGCCGGTGAAGTCGGCGTAGCCGCGCGGGCGGTGCGGGGCCGGGCGGTAGTAGGCGGTGTTGTCGATGCCGCGCAGCGAGAGCATCGGGCCGAGTTCGGCGCCCTCCGCGGTGTGGTTGAACACCACGTCGAGGATCACCTCGATCCCGGCGGCGTGCAGGGCGCGGACCATCCGCTTGAACTCGCCGACCTGGCCGCCGCGCGAGCCGGCCGCCGAGTAGCCGGCGTGCGGGGCGAAGTAGCCGATCGTGTTGTAGCCCCAGTAGTTGACCAGGCCGCGCGACTGGAGGTGGTCCTCGCTGGCGTACTGGTGCACCGGCAGAAGCTCGACGGCGGTCACGCCGAGGCGGGTCAGGTGGGCGACGGCGGCCGGGTGGGCCAGGCCCGCGTAGGTGCCGCGGAGCTCCGGCGGGATGTCGGGGTGGCGCATGGTGAAGCCGCGCACGTGCAGTTCGTAGAGCACCGTCTCGGCCCACGGGGTCTTCGGGCGGTGGTCGTCGTACCAGTCGTCGTCATCGTGGACGACCACGGATCTGGGCACGTAGCGGGCCGAGTCGCGGTTGTCCCGGACGGTGTCGGCGACGTCCGCCTCCGGCCAGTTGCGGACGGCCGCGCAGACCGCGTCGTGGCTGGTGTAACAGCCGTCCACGGCACGGGCGTACGGGTCGAGCAGCAGCTTCGCCGGGTTCCAGCGGGCGCCGGTCCACGGATCCCACCGGCCGTGCACGCGGAAGCCGTACCGGGTGCCGGGGCGGACGCCGGGCAGGAAGCCGTGCCAGGTCTGGAAGTCCTGCTCGGTGAGGCGGTGCCGGCCCTCCCGGCCGTCCTCGTCGAACAGGCAGAGGTCGACCGCCTCGGCGCCGGCCGCCCAGAGCGCGAAGTTGGTGCCCTGGCGGCCCTGTTGGTCGGTCCGGAAGCGGGCGCCGAGCGGCTGCCAGCTGCCGGGCCACGGTGGCTCGGCGGTGTCCCCGCCGGGCGGCCGCACTCCGGCTTCCAGCTCCTGCCCTGACGCCATGGCCGCACCCTCCCTGGACGGGGTGTCCCGGACCCCGTTCACTTCCTCTTTCCCGGATTGCGCAGATCGGAAGCGGCTGAACGGGGGCTTACCGGCGGATGGCGGCCGATGGATGGGGGGATTTCGCGCGGCTGCGCGTGTCCCCGCCGCGATTGCCCTCGTTGTTCCCGGTATCGGGCGTTCCCGCTACCGGACGTTCCTGGCACCGGGAGTTCCTGACATCGGGAGTTCCCGGCGTCGGGCGTCCCCGGTAGCGGAGGCTCCCGGTACCGGATCTTCCCGGTACCGGACGTGGACAGTGGGAGGCCCCGGAATGCGGCGCCGAGGACGGGTGTGGGCGCGGCGGGCGGCGGCGGTGGCCTGGGGCCTCGCCGTCCTGACGGGGTGCGGCGGCCCCCCGGCGGCCCCCGCGCAGGACGCCGCCGGGCCCGGGGCGCACACCCCGCCCCCGCCGCCGTCCCGGGCGGTCGTCACGGCGCTGCCCGCCGACGGCGCCCAGGACGTGCTGCCGGAGGGCCCGGTCCGGGTGACGGCGGCCCAGGGCCGGCTGGTCACCGTCCGGCTGGCCGACGCCAAGGGCACCGAGGTCCCCGGCACGATCGCCCCGGACGGCGCCGCCTGGACACCCGACGGCCCGCTGCCGCTGGGCACCGCGTACACCCTGGACGCCGTCGCCGAGGACGACCAGGGCCAACGGGCGGCCCAGCACTCGGCGTTCTCCACGATGGCCCGGGCGCACACCTTCGTCGCCTTCTTCACCCCGGAGGACGGCTCCACCGTCGGTGTCGGCATGCCGGTGTCGCTGCGCTTCAGCCGGCCGATCACCGACCGGGCGGCGGTGGAGAAGGCCGTCCAGGTGAGCGCCGACCCGCCCGTCCCGGTGGCCGCGCACTGGTTCGGCAACCAGCGGCTGGACGTCCGCCCGCAGCAGTACTGGGCGGCCGGCACCAAGGTGACGGTGGCGCTGCGGCTGAAGGACGTGCAGGGCGCGCCGGGCGAGTTCGGCACCCAGACCAAGGACCTGCACTTCACCGTCGGCCGGGCCCAGGTCTCCACCGTCGACCTGGACGCGCACACCCTGACCGTCCGGGCCGGGCAGGGCGGCAAGGTGGTGCGGGTGCTCAAGGTGTCCGGCGGCAGCCGTGACCACTCCACCTACCGGGGCGTCATGGTGGTGTCGGAGAAGTACAAGGTGACCCGGATGAACTCGCAGACCGTCGGGATGGGCGACGAGTACGACATCAAGGACGTGCCGCACGCGATGCGGCTGACCAACTCCGGCACCTTCGTGCACGGCAACTACTGGGCGGACCCCGGGGTGTTCGGCGCGGCCAACACCAGCCACGGCTGCATCGGCCTGGCCGACGCCAAGGGCGGTGCGAGCAAGGACTCCCCGGCGGGCTGGCTGTTCGAGCACACCATCCCGGGGGACGTGCTGGAGGTGAAGGCCTCCGCGGGGGACTTCGTGCCGCCGCAGAACGGCCTCAACGGCTGGAACGTGCCGTGGGAGCAGTGGGTGGCGGGCAGCGCCCTCGGGCCGGTTGCCGGGCCGTCGGCCGGTCCCGCCGGTGGTCCCGCCGGTGGGCCGACCGCTGGTCCCGCCGTCGCGCCCGCCGTCGGTCCCTCCTCAAGCCCCGTCGCGCAGTAGTCGATCTTCACCGCCGATTCACCCCCGATCCACCCACCTCCCCCCGGGAGCCGCTCGGACGGCCCGGCTATCCTGCTCCGGCGCGCCCTGGTCCGGCGCGAAAGATCGGCGCCCGGTGCAACTCATGGGGGCACTCAACGCGTCAAGAGAGTGGATACCGGGAGGGGAGAAACCGTGAAGACGGGGAAGACGGCCGACGCCGCGATACGTACCACCAGCCGTTACGGGCGCAGGGGTGCGATGGCGTTGGTCATGGGCGGGGTGCTGCTGCTCACCGCGGCCTGCGGCGACGACAAGGGCGGAACGGGCGGCGGGGGTGACAACGCGGCGTCCGCGGCGACGGCGGGTGCGGGCGGGACGGCGGCCCCGGCGGGCGCGTCGGCCGAGCCGAAGACCTCCGCCGCGGTGCTGGCCGTCGAGCCGAAGGACGGCGCCCAGGACGTCGCACCGAGCAACGCGTTGCAGGTGTCCGTCTCGAACGGCAAGCTCACCACGGTCGAGGTGACCGACAAGAACGGCAAGCCGGTCGACGGGGCGATCACCCCGGACGGCATCGGCTGGAAGCCCGCCGCCGCGCTCACCGTCGGCATGGCGTACAAGGTGAACGCGCAGGCCAAGGACGCCGACGGCCTGGTGGCCGCGTCCACCACGACGTTCACCACGCTGACGCCGGACAAGAAGGTCTCCACCAACGACAACATCAGCGACGGCGCCACCTACGGCGTCGGCATGATCGTCTCGGTGAACTTCAGCAAGACCGTCAAGAACAAGGACGCCGTCCTCAAGGGCATCACCTTCGAGACGAACAACGGCACCGAGGTGAAGGGCCACTGGTTCGGCGACAACCGGCTGGACTTCCGCCCGGCCGAGTACTGGAAGCCGGACACCAAGGTCACCATCAAGTACCGGCTGAAGAGCGTCGAGGTCGCCCCGGGCATCTACGGCGACGTGGACAAGGACGAGCCGTTCACCATCGGCCGCTCCCAGATCGCCACCGCCGACGCCAAGGCGCACCAGATGACGATCGAGCGGGGCGGCAAGAGCACCACCGTGCCGGTCACCATGGGCGCGGAGGCGACGCCGTCCTGGAGCGGGACCATGGTGATCATGTCCAAGGAGAAGGTCACCCGGATGAACTCGCAGACCGTCGGCCTCGGCGGCGAGTACGACATCCAGGACGTGCCGCACGCGATGCGGCTGACCACCTCCGGCACCTTCGTGCACGGCAACTACTGGTCCAACGCGACCAACCCGTTCGGCAGGACCAACGCCAGCCACGGCTGCGTCGCGATGATGGACGAGAAGGGCGGCAGCGACACCTCCGTCGCGGGCAAGTTCTTCAACGACACGATGGTCGGCGACGTGGTCAAGGTCGTGAACAGCAAGGAGAAGACCGTCGCGCCCTCCAACGGGCTGGGCGGCTGGAACGTCGCCTGGGCGAACTGGTAGATCCTGCCCGCTGATTGACCGGATAGTCCCGGTTCGTCGGCGCGGTGCAGAAGAGCGGCCCGATCCTCACCCGTTGGGGTCGGGCCGTTCGCGTTTTCGCAGCGCACCGGGCCCCGAATGGCGCAACCTTTCCGGGGGCCGGCGCGTGTAGTGGTCGGGTCCGTCGTGTGCACGGGAGTTGTGCGGGGTTTCGGGTCGTGGGGTTTCGGCCCGCGGGCTTCGGTTCGCGGGTTGCGGGTTGCGGGTCGTGGGGTTCGGTTCGTGGGGTTTCTGAGGGAGGGATCGACGTTGAGGTCGATACGCAGAGTGGTGGCCGTCGGTCTGGTGGGCGGCGCGATGGCGCTGACGGCCGCGTGTGGCGGCGGGAGCGGCGGTAGTGGGGGCGGGAGCGCGGCCAAGGCGGACCTGGGGGCCGGCGCGGCCGCCGGGACGGCCTCCCCGGGCGCCGCGGCGGCGAGCAGCGCGGCGCCGAAGGTGTCGCAGGCCGTGGTGAACATCGAGCCCAAGCCCGGCACGGTGGACGTCGCGCCCGACGCGCTCAAGGTCGGCGCGACCGGCGGCAAGCTCACCACCGTCAAGGTCAGCGACAAGACGGGCGCGGAGGTGCCCGGCACCATCGCCGCCGACGGCTCCAGCTGGACTCCGTCGGCCGGCCTCGCCGTGGGCAGCGCCTACCAGGTCAGTGCGATGGCCGCGGACGCCAACGGCGTGGTCGCCAGCGCGGACAGCAACTTCACCACGCTGACGCCGACGGCCCTCGCCAAGGCCGCCGACAACGTGGACAACGACGCGACGTACGGCGTCGGCATGATCGTCTCGGTGAACTTCAGCAAGGACGTCAAGAACAAGGACGTCGTCGCGAAGGGCATCACCTTCGAGACCGACAACGGCACCGTGGTCAAGGGCCACTGGTTCGGCAACCGCCGACTGGACTTCCGCCCCGAGCAGTACTGGAAGTCCGGCACCAAGGTGACGGTGCACTACCGCCTCAAGAGCGTCGAGATCGCCCCTGGGGTGTACGGCACCGACCGGGACGAGCCCTTCACGATCGGGCGGTCTCAGATTTCGACGGTTGACGCCGCCGCGCACAGGATGACCGTCGAACTGGACGGCAAACCGTCGGACATCGACATCACCTCCGGCTCGCCCGAGCACCCGACCTGGAACGGCACGATGGTCGTCATGTCCAAGGAGGGCGTGGTGCGGATGCAGTCCAGCACCCTCCCTGGCATGAGCGGCTCCCCGTACGACCTTCAGGTGCCGCACTCGATGCGGCTCACCGACAGCGGCACCTACCTGCACGGCAATTACTGGAGCAAGCTCATCGGCGAGGACAACGTCAGCCACGGCTGTGTCGCCCTCAAGGACGTCGAGGGCGGCGGCGAATCCACCTCGATGGGCAAGTTCTACGCCGGCTCGATCGTCGGCGACGTGGTGGTCGTGAAGAACTCCACCAAGAAGGAGACCCTCGACCCGGCGAACGGCCTGAGTGGCTGGAACGTGCCCTGGAGCGCCTGGTAGGCCGACCGGTAGCCGCCCTGGTCGGGGCGGTTCCACGGCAACCCGGGATTGACGCGGACGCGGCCCGGGTTGCCTGCTCCCCACCCTCTTCCGGCTCCTTCCGGGCCCCCTCCAGGCCTCCGCCTGGCACTCTCCGCGGGGTCTCCTTGCACGCGGCATATGCCGACTCGGAGGAGATCGTTTGCTCATTGTCCGTACGCGGCCGCTTGCGTTCCGCAATGATGGACCGCATGGCGGGTTGGGGCGAAACAGATCAGTCATCAGTTCCCGGGGCCGGATTGGTCGCCGAGGCGTCGTGGATCGATGTCCAGGGCGCGCTGGCGGCGCTGGAGCGGCTCAGCTCGGAGGAACTGGAGGAGATGTATTGCGGCAGGCTGAGCGATCAGTCCGTGCCGAACGAGGTACGACTGCCGTCCCGGCCGGAGACCGGCCCGGTGGCCCGCCGACTGGTGCTGTCGGTCCTGGAGTCCTGGGACCTCCATCAGCACCTGGAGGCCGGTGAGTTACTCACCAGCGAACTGGTCTCCAACGCCGTCCGGCATGCCGCCGGACGCACTATCGGGCTCCAGGTGATCCGCAAGCCGGGCTGGCTCCGCGTCGAGGTCCGCGACTCCTCCCGGGCGCTGCCCTGCATGATCCTCGCGGAGCCGAAGCCGGTGACCGAGCGGGGGCGGGGCCTGCGGGTCATCGACGACCTGGCCGACCGCTGGGGCGCCGACCTGCTGCCGCGCGGCAAGGGCGTCTGGTTCGAACTGAAGGTCCGCGAGCGGCACTGACCCTTCCGGGTGTTCCGGGTGTTCCCGGGAAAACGCGCAGGGCCCCCGAAGTCGCCGTGGTCCGGCGGATGGGGGCCCCTGCAAGTCATCGCGCCGGCCAAGGGGGTGCGTGCCGCGCGATGGGCGTCGGCCGTGCCAGGTCGGGCCAGCCGAAGTCTCCACGCCCAGGCCGGCGTGCTGTGCCGCCCGCCGTTGGGCTGCTTCGACTATCGCACGGATCTCAGCATGTGGGCAAACCAGGTGACTTGGATTGAAAGGTTTGTAACCTAGTTCACCTTTGGATTTTGCATAGGTTCACGCTGTCGCCTGTGAATATTCACCATCCTCGCCGTCGAGCCTCCGGTGCTTCGTCGCCCGGCCGCCAATTCCTCCGTGAACCCCACCCCGCCGGAACTGCCGGGTAGCATCAGGCCCGTGAACCTGTACTGGCACGTCGTGCTGCCACCGCTCTGCGCCTGATCGGGCACACACGCCGGTGGCTTGACCCCTGCGCTCCCTGCTGCGGCCCTCTCCGGCCGCCAGGAGGCTGCCGTGTGTGCCCGTTGCGAAACCAGCTCCCCTGACGGTCTTCGACGACGGAAGTTCACGACTGTGCCGAACCGCACCTCCACGCCCGCGCCCACCCTGGCCACCACCACCCCCGCCGCCCGCCGCACCAGCCCGCTCGGCGGGCCGGTCCCGATCCTGGTCGCCGCACTGCTGTGGGGCACCACCGGGACAGCCAGCTCCCTCGCACCCGACGGCGCCCCTTCGGCGGGCATCGGCGCCGCCGCGCTGGTCCTCGGCGGCCTCCTCCTCTTCCTCTCCACCCGCAGCGCCCGCGCGCTGCCCCGGGCCTGCGGCCGCCGGGAGCGGTGGCAACTCGCCGTCGGCGCCGTCGCAGTGGTCGGCTACCCGGTCACCTTCTATCCGGCGGTGACCCGCGCCGGGGTGGCGGTGGCCACCGTGATCGCACTGGGCAGTGCCCCCGTCTTCGCCGGCCTGCTCGGCTGGCTCACCCGGCAAGGGCGGCCGAGCGGCCGGTGGGCCTGTGCCACGGTGACGGCGGTCGTCGGCTGTGCCGTCCTGGTGCTGGGCCCCGAACTCACCGGCGGCGGCTCGGCGGTAGACACCGTGGGGGTGGCGCTGGCCGCACTCTCCGGCCTCTCGTACGCCGTGTACTCGCTCATCGGCGGGAAGCTCATCTCGCGCGGGCACCCGTCCGCCGGGGTGATGGGGGCGATGTTCGGCGCGGCCGCGCTGCTCGTCCTGCCGGTGCTGTTCCTCGGCGACCTGCGGTGGCTCGCCTCGCCGCGCGGTGCGGCGGTGGTGCTCCACCTCGCCGTGATCACCACCTTCCTCGCCTACCGCCTCTTCGGCCACGGCCTGCGCCGCACCTCCGCCCAGACCGCCACCACCCTCACCCTCGCCGAACCCGCCGTCGCCGCCCTCCTCGGCGTCGCCGTCCTCGGCGAACGCCTCCCCGCCGTCTCCTGGTGCGGCCTCGCCATCCTGGCCGCGGGCCTCGCCGTCCTCACCGTGCCCGTGGGCACCCGCCGTCGCTGACCTGCGGGCGGCACCTGCACAGGAAGTCGGACGGGCCGACTTCCTGTGCGGTGCCGCTGGTTGGCGGTGCCTCGTGACCGGCCGCCCGGCCCTGCCTTCCGATCGCCGATGCCGCCCGGCGGTCGGTGGACGGTGGACGGTGGGCCAACGCGCCGTGCTTTCCCCGCTCTTGCGCCGAACCGCTTGCCGCCGGGCGCCCCGCTTGGTGGGCTTGACCGCATGGAAGAGACCACTGACAGCCGACCGCAGGCGACGTACGACCGGATCGGGGTCGGCTACCGCGCCATCCGCCGGCCCGATCCCCGACTGCACGCCCTGATCGGTGCCGCCCTCCAGGGGGCCCGGTCGGTGGTGAACGTCGGTGCGGGCGCCGGATCCTACGAGCCCGAGGGCGCCGCCGTCACCGCCGTCGACCCCTCCCAGGTCATGCTCGACCAGCACCCGGGGAGCCGGAAGGTCAAGGCCGGAGCCGAGCAACTGCCCTTCCCGGACGGCTCCTTCGATGCGGCGATGGCCGTCATGACCGTCCACCACTGGTCGGATCCCGAACGGGGCCTCGCGGAGCTGCGGCGGGTCGCCCGGCGGCAGGTCGTCTTCACCTGGGATCCGGCCCACCGTCCGCAACTGTGGCTGCTGGAGGAGTACCTGCCCGAGATCCGGGAGCTGGAGGAGAGCCGCTTCACATCGCTGGCCCAGGTCGTCGATGCGCTGGACGCGCACACCGTGCTGCCCTTCCCCGTCCCGCACGATTTCACGGACGGTTACCAGATCGCCTACTGGCGGCGGCCCGAGTTCTACCTCGACCCGGTCGTCCGGCTGGCCAGCTCGACCTTCGCCCAGTTGCCGCCCGCGGTGGTGCAGCCGGCGATCGCCCGCTTGCGCGCCGATCTCGAATCCGGCGCCTGGCACCGCCGCCATGCCGAACTCCTCGACCAGGAGCAGATGGACTACGGGTACCGGCTGCTCGTCGCGGGGGAGCTCTCCGCGGAGTAGGAAGTCGGACGGGCCGACTTCCTGTGCGCGGGGCCGGGATCGAGTGTCCGAGGGGGCCCGGGGAAAATATATCGACCGGTCTACATAGGGCGTGTTCGTGGAGGGCTGGGGCGCATAGGAAGTCGGCGGGGCCGACTTCCTGCGCGGGAGGTGGGTGGGGGAGCGCTGAAAAGGTAGACCGGTCTGCATATTCCGGGCGTGAAAGGTAGACCGGTCTACATAATTTCCCCTACCCACCCACCTGAGGGCCAGGTCGCGCTCAGATGTCGAGGTGGGTGGCGATGCCGGTGAGGACGCAGTCGAGGCCGGTTTCGAACTGCCAGGTGGGGTCGTCCTTGCGGGTGGCCTCGTGGAGGTAGCGCTGGTAGGTGGGGTAGCGGCCGGTGTCCATCAGGAAGGACATCCGGGGGGCGAGGCCGGCGCGGGTCTCGTCGCCGTCGGACCAGCCGTGCTCGCGCTGGAGGGTGCGCAGGGCGAGCTCGGCGGCGACGGACCCGTGGACGTAGCCGGTGACGGTGCGGAAGACCGCCATGGTGGTGTCGGCGTCCAGGCCGTGGTCGGCGAGGGCGGCGAAGGCGCGTTCGGGGATGGCGAGCTGGTTGGGGGTGAGGGGGACGGCGCCGGCGCGGACGATCCACGGGTGGGCCAGGTTCATGGCGCGCAGGTGGAGCGCCAGGGTGCGCATGGTGTCGCGCCAGCCGGTGGCGGGGGTGCCCCGGGGGAGTTCGCCGTAGACGAAGTCGACCATCAGGTCGATGAGTTCGTCCTTGCCGGAGACGTATCGGTAGGCGGCCATCGGGGCGACGCCGAGCGTGGTGGCGAGCCGGCGCATGGTGACGGCGTCGAGGCCTTCGGCGTCGGCGATCGCGATCGCGGCCTCGGCGATCCGGTGCGGGGTGAGGGTGGTGCGCGGCGCGGGGGCCGGGCGGGCGAGGCGCTCCCAGAGTGAGGCCTGGGGCTTGGTCTGGTCGTCGTCCCCGGCGGGGGCCTGCTGGGCGGGCATGACGGCGGGTTCCTTCCGGCTGGGGTCCTCTCACCGTACCACCGGAGTGTACGGCGTATCGGAAGTAGACGGCGTACGCGCCGATGTGTACGTTGTATCTGGCAGATACGTTGTACACATCGTCCCGGAGGGGGATATCCATGGCCAAGGACGTTTCGGAGAAGGGCCTGAAGGTCGCGGTCGTCGTCGGCAGCACCCGGAGCGGCCGGTTCGCGCCCGTCGTCGCGGACTGGCTGCTCGGCCACCTCGGCGCGCGCGGCGACATGACCGCCGACCTGATCGATCTGGTCGAGACCCCGCTGCCGACCACCTTCCCGTCCTTCGGTGGTGAACTGGAGCCGGGCGCCGCTGAGTTGCTCGCCGCCGTCACGCCCCGCCTGGAGGCCGCCGACGCCTTCGTGGTCGTCACGCCCGAGTACAACCACAGCTTCCCGGCCCCGCTGAAGAACGCCATCGACTGGCACAACAGCCAGTGGCACGGCAAGCCGGTCGGCTTCGTCTCCTACGGCGGCCTCTCCGGCGGTCTGCGCGCCGTCGAGCAACTGCGAGTGGTGCTGGCCGAGTTGAACGCCATGACGATTCGCAACACGGTCAGCTTCCACGGCGCCGCCCAGTGCTTCGGCGCCGACGGCCAGCCGCTCGACCCGGCCGCCGACGTCGCCGCCAAGACCATGCTCGACCAACTCGCCTGGTGGGCTGAGGCGTTGCGCGACGCCCGGCGAGTCCGCCCGTTCGCGGCCTGAGCGGCCTGAGCGGCCTGAGTGGCCTGAGCGGGCGCGTCGGGTGGCGCCGGGAAGCAGGGCCGGGGTGAGGCCGGCGGTGGCCCCGCCGCCCAGGGCGCCCCGGAACGCCGAGAGCCCCCGGACGGGTCCGGGGGCTCAGGCGACAGCGGGTGTGATCAGCACTCGATGACGTTGACGGCGAGGCCGCCGCGCGAGGTCTCCTTGTACTTGATCTTCATGTCGGCGCCGGTCTCCTTCATCGTCTTGATCGCCTTGTCGAGCGAGACGTGGTGCCGGCCGTCGCCGCGCAGGGCCATCCGGGCGGCGGTGACGGCCTTGACGGAGGCCATGCCGTTGCGCTCGATGCAGGGGATCTGGACGAGCCCGCCGACCGGGTCGCAGGTGAGGCCGAGGTTGTGCTCGATGCCGATCTCGGCGGCGTTCTCGACCTGTTCGGGGGTGCCGCCGAGGACCTCGGCGAGGCCGCCGGCGGCCATCGAGCAGGCGGATCCGACCTCCCCCTGGCAGCCGACCTCGGCGCCGGAGATGGAGGCGTTCTCCTTGAAGAGCATGCCGATGGCGCCGGCCGCGAGGAGGAAGCGGACGATGCCGTCCTCGTCGGCGCCCGGGATGAAGTTCAGGTAGTAGTGCAGGACGGCGGGGATGATCCCGGCCGCGCCGTTGGTCGGAGCGGTGACCACCCGGCGGCCGGAGGCGTTCTCCTCGTTGACCGCCATCGCGTAGAGGGTCACCCACTCCATCGCGTTGGCCGGGCCGATGCCCTCGGCGCGCATCGCGCGGGCGGCCGCGGCGGCGCGGCGGCGGACCTTGAGGCCACCGGGCAGGATGCCCTCGCGGGACATGCCGGCCCGCACGCACTCCTGCATGACCTGCCAGATCTCCAGCAGCCCGGTCCGGATCTCCTCCTCGGAGCGCCAGGCCTTCTCGTTCTCCAGCATCAGGCCGGAGATCGACAGCCCGGTCTCCCGGGTGAGCCGCAGCAGCTCCTCGCCGGTGCGGAAGGGGTAGCGCAGCGAGGTGTCGTCGGGCTTGACCCGGTCCGCGCCGATGGCGTCCTCGTCGACGACGAAGCCGCCGCCGACCGAGTAGTAGGTCTTCTCCAGCAGCGTGGAGCCGTCCGCCGCGTACGCCCAGATGGTCATGCCGTTGGCGTGGTACGGCAGCGAGCGGCGGCGGTGCAGGACCAGCTGGGTGCTCAGGTCGAAGTCGATGGGGTGGGTGCCGAGGAGGTTGAGCCGCTTCTCGGTGGTGATCCGCTCGACGTCCTTGTCCGCCTGGTCGACGTCGACCGTGCGGGGGGAGTTGTCCTCCAGGCCGAGCAGGACGGCCTTCGGGGTGCCGTGGCCGTGGCCGGTGGCGCCCAGCGAGCCGTACAGCTCGGCGCGCACGCTCGCCACCTGGGCGAGCAGGTCCTCGGACCGCAGGCGTCGGGCGAACATCCGGGCGGCGCGCATCGGGCCGACGGTGTGGGAACTCGACGGGCCGATGCCGATGGAGAAGAGGTCGAAGACGCTGATGGCCACGGGGGACGTCCTTGTCTGGTCTCGTGGAAGGACTGGCGGGCGGGGGACGACACGGGTCGGGGCACCGCGCGCACTGTCCAGTGTGCGCGGTGCCCCGGGATCCCAGGTGCCGCGGCGGGGTGAGGCCGGTCACCCCGCCCGAACGATCACCGCAGTGATCAGAGGTTCGGGTAGAGCGGGTACTTCTCGGCCAGCGCGGTGACGCGGGCCTTGAGCGCGGTGGCGGCGTCCTCGTCGAAGGCGGGCTTGAGCGCCTCGGCGATGATGTCGGCGACCTCGCGGAAGTCCTCGGCCTGGAAGCCGCGGGTGGCGAGCGCGGGGGTGCCGATGCGCAGGCCGGAGGTGACCATCGGCGGCCGAGGGTCGTTCGGGACGGCGTTGCGGTTGACCGTGATGCCGACCTCGTGCAGGCGGTCCTCGGCCTGCTGGCCGTCGAGCTGGCTGTTGCGCAGGTCGACCAGGACCAGGTGCACGTCGGTGCCGCCGGACAGCACCGAGGCGCCGGCCTCGGCGACGTCGGCCTGGAGCAGGCGCTCGGCGAGGATCTTGGCGCCCTCCAGGGTGCGCTGCTGGCGCTCCTTGAACTCCTCGGACGCGGCGACCTTGAAGGCAACGGCCTTGCCGGCGATCACGTGCTCCAGCGGGCCGCCCTGCTGGCCGGGGAACACCGCGGAGTTGATCTTCTTGGCGTACTCGGCCTTGGACAGGATGACACCGCCGCGCGGGCCGCCCAGGGTCTTGTGGGTGGTGGTGGTGACCACGTCCGCGTACGGCACCGGGTTGGGGTGCAGGCCGGCGGCGACCAGGCCGGCGAAGTGCGCCATGTCCACCATCAGCAGCGCGCCGACCTCGTCGGCGACCCGGCGGAACGCGGCGAAGTCCAGCTGGCGCGGGTAGGCGGACCAGCCGGCGATGATCAGCTTCGGCTGGTGCTCCTTGGCCAGGCGCTCGACCTCGGCCATGTCGACCTGGCCGGTCTTCTCGTCCACGTGGTACGCGACCACGTTGTAGAGCTTGCCGGAGAAGTTGATCTTCATGCCGTGGGTCAGGTGACCGCCGTGGGCCAGGTTCAGGCCCAGGATGGTGTCGCCCGGCTTGATCAGCGCGAACATCGCGGCGGCGTTGGCCTGCGCGCCCGAGTGCGGCTGGACGTTGGCGTGCTCGGCGCCGAACAGGGCCTTGATGCGGTCGATCGCGATCTGCTCGACCACGTCGACGTGCTCGCAGCCGCCGTAGTAGCGGCGGCCGGGGTAGCCCTCGGCGTACTTGTTGGTGAGTACCGAGCCCTGGGCCTCCATGACCGCCACCGGGGCGAAGTTCTCGGAGGCGATCATCTCCAGGGTGGTCTGCTGGCGGTGCAGCTCGGCGTCGACCGCGGCGGCGATCTCCGGGTCGAGGGAGTGCAGGGACTGGTTCAGAACCGTCATGGTGTGGTCTTCCCGGGAGGAGAGAGACGGGAGCAGAGAGGGGGGAGCCTGGCAGGGCGGCCGCCGCGCTGCGGCCGCCCCGTCACGAGCGGGTCAGCCGCCGATGAAGGCGGTGTACTCGTCCGCGCTGAGCAGCTCGTCGGTGGACTCCACCTGGACCTTGAACAGCCAGCCGCCCTCGAACGGGGCGCTGTTGACCAGGCTGTTGTCGTCCAGGACGTCCTGGTTGATCTCGACGATCTTCCCGGTCACCGGGGAGAACAGGTCGCTGACCGACTTGGTCGATTCCAGCTCGCCACAGGACTCGCCCGCGGTCACGTCGGCGCCGACCTCGGGCAGCTGCACGTAGACGATGTCACCGAGCGCGTCGGCCGCGTGGGCGGTGATGCCGACCGTGGAGACACCGCCCTCGATGGCGGTCAGCCACTCGTGCTCCTTGGTGTACTGCAGGTGCTGGGGGTTGCTCATGGCGTCATTCTCCAGGATGGGAAGCGGGTACGACGAAGCGGGCCGCCGCACGGACGGCTTCGACGCGGATCAGGCGTGGTTCAGGCATGGTTCAGGCATGGGATCGGACCTGGGTCGGACCTGGATCAGGCGTGGCTCAAGCCTGGGTCGGGCGTGGTTCAGGCCCGGGTCTACGGGGAAGGCGGGGCCTCGGCGAGCGAGGCCCCCGGCCTCAGCGGGCGCGCTTGTAGAACGGCAGCGCCACGACCTCGACCGGCTCGTGCTTGCCGCGCACGTCCACCGCGACGGCGGTGCCGGGGGCGGCGTGGGCCGCGTCCACGTAGGCGATCGCGATCGGCCGGCCCAGGGTCGGCGACGGGGCGCCCGAGGTGATCCGGCCGATCGGGGCGCCGTCGGCGGAGACCACGGTGTACTCGGCGCGCGGGACGCGCTTGCCCTCGGAGACCAGGCCGACCAGCACCTGCGGCGGGTTGGCCTCGGCCTCGGCGGCGGCCCTCTCCAGCGCCTTGCGGCCGACGAAGGTGCCCTCGTTGGTGGTCTTGTCGAAGCGCACGACCCGGCCCAGGCCCGCGTCGAACGGGGTCAGGTCGGTGGAGAGCTCGTGCCCGTACAGCGGCATGCCGGCCTCCAGGCGCAGCGTGTCGCGGCAGGACAGGCCGCACGGGACCAGGCCGCGGCTCTCGCCGGCGGCGGTCAGCGCCTGCCAGACACCCTCGGCGTCGCCCGGGTTGCAGAAGATCTCGAAGCCGTCCTCGCCGGTGTAGCCGGTCCGGGCGAGCAGCACGTCGCGGCCGGCGACCTGGGCCGGGAGGATCGCGTAGTACTTCAGGCCGGGCAGGTCGGCGTCGGTGGTCCCGGCCAGGATCGCGGTGGCCTCCGGGCCCTGGACGGCGATCAGCGCGTAGGTGTCGCGGTCGTCCGTGACGACGGCGTCGAAGCCCTTGGCGCGGGCGATCAGCTCGTCCAGCACCAGCTGGGCGTTGGAGGCGTTGGCGACGACCAGGAAGGCGTCCTCGCGCAGGCGGTAGACGATCAGGTCGTCCAGGATGCCGCCGTCCTCGGCGCAGATCATGGTGTAGCGGGCGCGCAGCACGCCCAGCGCGGAGACGAAGCCGACCAGCGCGTGGTCCAGCATCTCGCCGGCCTGCGGGCCGGTGACGGTGATCTCGCCCATGTGGGAGAGGTCGAACAGCCCGGCCCGGGTGCGGACGGCGAGGTGTTCCTCGCGCTCGCTGCCGTAGCGCAGCGGCATGTCCCAGCCGGCGAAGTCGGTCATGGTCGCGCCGAGGGCGCGGTGCAGCGCGTCGAGCGCGGTGAGGCGGAGGGACGACATGGCCTGGAACTCCTCGGTCTGGGCACTCATGGGTGCACGCGCCGGAACCGGACCCGCTGGGGGGCCGACCCTGCGCGCGGGCATGCGGCGGCGTGGGTCTCCCCATCTGTCGTCGAACCTGAGAGCTTCACCGCCCACCTGCCCGCAGCTGTTTCCAGCATCCAGGACAGCATGGTGGCTTGCACCGTGGGTGGGCGCGCGACAGGGCCGTGCGCCACTTTCCAGATGTGCCTAACCCGTGCGGTAGGGGGGCCTGAGAGATTCCGGGGAGGAGTTGCTCCTTCGGCGCCGGCTGTGCCGCCTGACGGGGCACTCCGGGCTCTCCCGCGCGGGTTCGAGCGGCCGGTATGGAGTTGTCGGTCCGCCGGCGCGCCGCGCCGTCGAACGCGCACATCATGGCACGTCCGCGCCGACGACGGGAGAGGGGACCCGGTCACACCCCGCCACCTCGGGCACAGCCCTAGACTGCTGCGCGTCGGCGCAGCAGAGGGCGGCCGACCGGCAGAGGGCGGATCAGGCGCGCATGGGGTACCCGGTGGAGCAGCAGCAGGGGTGGGGCGGGCCGGAGTCGGCGCCGCCGGGCGGCGGGTGGCCGGCCAACGAGCTGGAGCAGGTGCTGACCGCCGCGCTGGGCGACCCGGGTGCGACGCCGCGGGTGGTCGAGGTGCTGGCCCGCAGCCAGGTGTGGATCCCGCTGCCGGCCGGCGGCGACCCGCAGGGGCCCGCGCTGGACCTGCCGACCATCGAGCTGGCCGGCGAGCCGTACGTGCCGGTGTTCTCCTCGCAGGAGGTGTTCCTGCGGCAGGCGCCGGGGATGGCCTTCGCGGTGGCGCCGGTCTGGGAGTTCGCCCGCGGGCTGCCGCTGGGCGTGGGCATCGCGGTCAACCCGGAGGCGGCGGTGGGCATCCCGGTGCCGCCGCAGGGTGTGGCGGAGCTTCGGCGCGGCCCGCGCGAGGAGCGCCTGGCCGACCAGGAGCAGGGCCGGATCCAGGAGCAGAACCAGAGTCAGGGCCAGGGGCCGGAGGCGCCGACCGGTGGCCGGGTGGCGCTGCGCGAGCCGGTGCCGGGGGAGGACCCGGAGCACTTCCTGGCCGCCTGCCGGGCCGAACTTTCCGCCCTGCCCGGAGTGTTGTCCGCGCGGCGGGCGCTCGCCAGCATCGAGGGCGAGCCGACCGTGATGTTCGTGGGCGTCCAGCTGGACCAGGCGGCCCCGGCCGACCCGGGCGCGGTGAACGAGGCGCTCGGCCGCGCGTTGGGAACCGCGCCGCTGCCGGGGGGCGTCCACCTCGTACTGCTCGATCTCGCCGATGACCCGGTGGTCGAGTGGCTGCTCACCCGGGTACTCCCTTTCTACGCGCGGGGTTGAGCGGGGTTCGTATCGGAGGCACGTCGCCGTGGCGGTGGCCGGTGCCGCGCCATAGGGTGCGTGCAGACGGCCGACGGGCCGGCAGGCTTGAGGAAAGAGGCGCGGCGAGGTGGGCGCATGAGTGCGGGAGCGGTAGCGGGCGGTGCACCGGGGCCCTGGGGCCAGGCGCCCGCCGGGCGCCCCGGAGCGGATCCGGGCGCGCTGGAGCGCACCCTGCGCGAGGTCGCGCCGGAGCGCTACGAGGCGTACGAGCAACTGCTGCACGCACTGGCCGACGGCCAGGTCTGGATGCTGCTGTGGCACGGCACGCCGGGCAGCGCGGACGCCCAGTACGGGAACATGGAGATCAGCGGCCACGGCTACGCGCCGGCCGTCACCTCGTCCGAGCAGCTGGCGTCGTCCGGCTGGGCGCGGGCCCACGAGGTCATCTCCGGGCGGGAGATCGCCGCTTCGCTGTACCGGACCCGCTGGGGGCTGTGGCTCAACCCGCATGCGCCCGGCGGCGGGGTCGGGGTGCCCTGGGCGGACCTGCGGCGGATCGCCGCGGGCCTGGAGCGGCTGCCGGCCGGGCCGTTGAAGCTGAGTGAGCCGCAGCTGAACGCCCAGCCGTTCTTCGCGCTGCTGGAGCGGCAGGCCGGTGAGGTGCGTGCGGTGCGGGCGCTGCGCCGGGCCTGGGTGCAGCCGGCCGTGGGGGAGCCGTACCTGGCGATCGGACTGGAGCTGTACGAGAGTTCGCCGCCGGCGGTGGAGGCGGTGCGGGCGCTGATGCAGCGGGCGATCGCGGTGGCCCCGGAGGGGCTGGCGGTGTCCACGGTGGCGATGGCGGACGAGTACGACCCGGTGGCGCTGTGGATGCGGGCGCACGCGCGCCCGTTCTTCGACCGGGAGGCGGGACGCCCGCCGACCGGCCCGTACCCGCCGGTGCCGCCTCCGCCGTACCCTGCGCAGCAGGGGCCGGGTTACGGCTACGGCACGCAGCAGCCCGCGCAGGGCTGGACCGGGCAGCCGCAGCAGCCGTGGCCCGGATACCCGGGGCGCTGACAACCAAAACCTGTTTCCAGAAGCCGACTTGATCTTGCATCAGGTCGGCTTCGGTGCTTTCCGGACGAACTTCCGGCCGTTACCGTCGATCACCTTGACATGCCTGATACAGCCGTGTGAAGAGGGATATGCCGAAGGCGTAGGAGGTGCATGCGCACAGATCACAGTTGGGCATCTGTCGGTTGTCAGGGCTGGCGCAAGCGAGTTCGGATGGCAGAGAGTTCTGCGCAACGCACCGCGCGTACTGGGAACCCCACGAAGGTGAACGCGCACGCCGACCGCCAGAACCACGCGAAGCCCATCCCGCGTTGGGGCAGTACCCGTGCACGACGTACTGCCGCGAACACCCGTTCCAAGCACCTCCGCACGTCCGCAGCCGTACCGCCGAACCGGTGACCGGCGCCCGTGGGCCGGCCACCGTCGGCGAGGGGACCAACTGACCATGACCGCACCCATCGCAACCACCGGGAACGAACCGGAGGCACCCGCCCCCGCGAGCCCGGCCAAGAAGATCGAGGGCCGCTCCCTCGGCCAGATCGCCTGGACCCGCTTCAAGCGCGACAAACTCGCCGTCGCCGGCGGCGTCGTGGTGATCCTGCTGATCCTGCTGGCCGTACTGGCCAAGCCCATCGAGGCCCTGTTCGGCCTCGACCCGGACGCCCTGAACCAGGACCTGCTCGACGCCAACCTGGGCGGCATCCCGCTCGGTGACTGGGGCGGGATGAGCTGGGACCACCCGCTCGGCGTCGACCCGCTCCAGGGCCGTGACCTGCTCTCCCGCGTGATCGAGGGCTCCTGGGTCTCGCTGCTGGTCGCCTTCGGCGCGACCCTGCTGTCGAACACGATCGGCACCGTGCTCGGCGTCATGGCCGGCTACTACGGCGGCTGGGTGGACACCGTGATCAGCCGCATCATGGACGTCTTCCTCGCCTTCCCGCTGCTGCTCTTCGCCATCGCGATCTCGACCTCGCTGCAGGGCGGCGCGTTCGGCCTGCACGGCCTCCCGCTGCACATCTTGGTGCTGATCTTCGTGATCGGCTTCTTCAACTGGCCCTACATGGGCCGGATCGTGCGCGGACAGACGCTGTCGCTGCGCGAGCGGGAGTTCGTCCACGCGGCCCGCAGCCTGGGCGCCCGAGGCCCGTTCATCCTGTTCAAGGAACTGCTGCCGAACCTGGTCGGTCCGATCCTGGTCTACTCGACCCTGCTGATCCCGACCAACATCCTCTTCGAGGCCGGCCTCAGCTTCCTCGGCGTCGGCATCCAGCCGCCGCAGGCCTCCTGGGGCGGGATCCTCCAGGACGCGATCAAGTACTACCAGGTGGACCCCCAGTACATGGTGGTCCCCGGTCTGGCGATCTTCCTCACCGTGCTCGCCTTCAACCTGCTCGGCGACGGGCTGCGTGACGCCCTCGATCCCAAGAGCAACTGACGCAACGTCAGGCCCTCCCTCCTTCCCATCCTCAAGGGGTTGATCTCACCCATGCGCAGGTCCCGTACCGTCGCCCTGACCGCGGCGGCAGCCGCCGCGGTCCTGATCGTGACCGGCTGCACCTCCGGCAGCAAGGGCTCCGGCTCGTCCTCCTCCGCCAGCGGCAGCAGCGCCGGTGGCGGCGGTGCCGACGCCGCCACCAAGGGCATCGTCAACGCCTCGGACAAGAAGGGCGGGACGGTCACCTACGAGATGAAGGGCGCCCCGGACTCCTTCGACCCGGGCAACACGTACTACGCCTACATCTACAACTTCTCGCGCCTGTACGGGCGTCCGCTGACCACCTTCGCCCCGGGCGCAGGCTCGAACGGCAACAAGCTGGTCCCGGACCTCGCCGAGAGCCTGGGCAAGGCCAGCGCGGACGGCCTGACCTGGACGTACAAGCTGCGCGCGGGCCTGAAGTTCGACGACGGCACCCCGATCAGCTCCAAGGACGTCAAGTACGCCGTCGAGCGCTCCAACTTCGCGTCGGACGTGAACTCCAACGGCCCCACCTACTTCCACGACCTGCTGGTCGACAACGAGACCCCGTACCAGGGCCCGTACAAGGACAAGACCGGTGGCCTGAACTCGATCGAGACGCCGGACGACCTGACCATCGTCTTCCACCTGAAGCAGCCGTTCGCGGACTTCGACTACCTGGTGGGCTCCCCGCAGACCGTCCCGGTCCCGCAGGCCAAGGACGACGGCGCCGGCTACGTGAAGCACGTGGTCGCCTCGGGTGCCTACAAGTTCGAGTCCTACGAGGACGGCAAGCAGCTCATCCTGGTGCCGAACACCAACTGGGACCCGAGCACCGACCCGATCCGCAAGCAGCTCGCGGACAAGATCGTGGTCCGGATGGGCATGGAGCAGTCCACCATCGACAAGGACCTGATCGCCGGCAACGCCCAGGTGGACCTGGTCGGCAGCGGCGTCGACCCGCAGACCCAGGCGCAGATCCTGCAGAACCAGAAGCTCAAGGCGAACACCGACAACGCCTACGGCGGCCGCCTGGCGTACGTCGCGATCAACAGCAAGGTCGCGCCGTTCGACAACCTGGAGTGCCGCAAGGCCGTCCAGTACGCGATCGACAAGGTCTCCGTGCAGACCACGCTCGGCGGCCCGATCCGCGGCCAGGTCGCCAACACCGTGCTCCCGCCGGACGTCCCGGGCCACCAGGACTTCAACACCTGGGCGACCAACGGCAACAAGGGTGACGAGGCCAAGGCCAAGGACGCCCTCAAGGCCTGCGGCAAGCCGGACGGCTTCAGCACCGTGATCACCGCCCGCACCGAGCGCGACCCGGAGGTCCAGGCGGCGACCGCGATCCAGGCCGCGCTGAAGAAGATCAACATCAACGTCGAGATCCAGAAGTACGCGCAGGGCAAGTACTTCTCGGACGCCGCCGGTGTCCCGCAGTTCACCCAGGACCACAACATCGGTCTGATGATGATGCAGTGGAGCGCCGACTGGCCGACCGGCTACGGCTTCCTGCAGCAGATCTCCGACGGCCGCGCCATCAAGGCCTCCGGCAACAGCAACCTGGCCCAGCTGAACGACCCCGAGGTCAACAAGCTGCTCGACGACGCCATCGCCAACACCGACCAGTCGGCGCGCGAGAAGATCTACGGCCAGATCGACAAGAAGATCATGGACCAGGCGGTCTACGTCCCGCTGACCTACTTCAAGGTCTTCCTGTACCGCCCGGACAACGCCACCAACCTGGTGTCCACCTCGGGCTTCTCGGGTGAGTACGACTACCTGAACATCGGCACCACCAAGTAAAGAGCCTGGCTCCACATCCCTGAAGGCAGGTGAAGGCAGCGGCCGCCCGCGGGCCGGCGGGAATGAACGGACGGGGGGGGGGCGCGCGGGCCGCGCCCCGGGGGTTGGGGGGCGCCAGCGCC
>NZ_JBHWIO010000011.1:42728-46171 GCF_042732075.1 Kitasatospora sp. NPDC059812 | reverse complement strand
AAAAAAATCCCTCCTCAGCAACCACCTCCTCCTCCGTGACGCCCGCCCCCCCCCCCCCCTCCCGGACCCCAGCCCCCCGCCCGCGCCGGGCCCGCCGGAGCCGCCCAACTGTGTTTGCCTACATCATCCGCAGGATCTTCGCGGCCGTCGTGCTGCTGCTGGTGGTCAGTGCGGTCACCTTCGCGATCTTCTTCCTGCTCCCGCGCATCGCCGGCGAGACCACCGACCAACTGGCCACGCAGTACGTCGGGAAGAACCCCTCCCCCGAGGCGATCGCCGCGGTCAAGAAGAACCTCGGGTTCGACCAGCCGCTGTACACCCAGTACTGGAACTTCCTCAAGGGCCTGGTCAGCGGCGCCGAGTACAAGTTCGGCCCGGACCCGGTCACCTGCCACGTACCGTGCTTCGGCTACTCCTTCAAGAACCACCTGGAGGTCTGGCCCGAGCTGATCAAGCGCGTCCCGATCACCCTCTCGCTCGCCGTCGGCGCGGCCGTGCTCTGGCTGGTCTCGGGCGTCGCCACCGGCGTCGTCTCCGCGCTCAAGCCGCGCTCGGTCTTCGACCGGATCGCCATGGGCATCTCCCTCGCCGGCGTCTCGCTGCCGGTCTTCTTCACCGGCGCGCTGCTGCTCACGCTGTTCAGCTACGAGTGGCCGATCCTGGACAACCTCCAGTACGTCGACTTCGCCGACGACCCGCTGATGTGGGCCCGCAACCTGATCCTCCCGTGGATCTCGCTGGCCTTCCTCTACTCCGCGCTCTACGCCCGGCTCACCCGCGCCGGAATGCTGGAGACCATGAGCGAGGACTACATCCGCACCGCCCGGGCCAAGGGCCTGGTCGAGCGCAAGGTCGTCGCCCGGCACGGACTGCGCGCCGCGCTGACACCCGTCATCACCATCTTCGGCATGGACCTCGGCCTGCTCCTCGGCGGCGCCCTCATCACCGAGCAGGTCTTCTCGCTCCAGGGCGTCGGCGCCTTCGCCGTCCAGGCGATCGCCGACAACGACCTGCCCAAGATCCTCGGCGTCACCCTGCTCGCCGCCTTCTTCATCGTCGCCTGCAACCTCGTGGTCGACCTCCTGTACGCACTCGTCGACCCCCGGGTGAGGCTCTCGTGACCGAGCTCCAGAAGACCGAGGCGGTCGCCGCCCAGGCCCCGTCCGGCGACCCCTTCCTCTCCGTCCGCGACCTGCGGATCCACTTCGACACCGACGACGGCCTGGTCCGCTCGGTGGACGGGGTCAGCTTCGACCTGCACAAGGGCCGCACCCTCGGCATCGTCGGCGAGTCCGGCTCCGGCAAGTCCGTCACCTCGCTCGGCATCATGGGCCTGCACCGCACCAAGCGGGCCCGGATCACCGGCGAGATCCGGCTGGACGGCGAGGACCTGATCGCGGCCGGCCCCGAACGGGTGCGCCAACTGCGCGGCCGCGAGATGGCGATGATCTTCCAGGACCCGCTGACCGCGATGCACCCCTACTACACCGTCGGCGCGCAGATCGTCGAGGCGTACCGGGTGCACCACCCCCAGGCGTCCAAGAAGCAGGCCCGGGCCCGCGCGGTCGAGATGCTCGACCGGGTCGGCATCCCGCAGCCCGACCGCCGGGTGGACGACTACCCGCACCAGTTCTCCGGCGGCATGCGCCAGCGCGCCATGATCGCCATGGCGCTGGTCAACGACCCCTCGCTGCTGATCGCCGACGAGCCCACCACCGCCCTGGACGTCACCGTCCAGGCGCAGATCCTGGACCTCATCCGCGACCTCCAGGACGAGTTCGGCTCGGCCGTCATCATCATCACCCACGACCTCGGGGTGGTCGCCGAACTGGCCGACGACATCCTGGTCATGTACGGCGGCAAGTGCATCGAGCGCGGCCCCGCCGAGACCCTCTTCGACGCGCCCGAACACCCCTACACCTGGGGCCTGCTGGGCTCCATGCCGCGCCTGGACCGCGAACTCCAGGACCGCCTCGTCCCGGTCAAGGGCACCCCGCCCAGCCTGATCAACGTGCCGTCCGGCTGCGCCTTCCACCCGCGCTGCCCGTACGCCGACCGGACCGGCGGGCGCTCCACGAGCGAGCTCCCGGTGCTGGCCGAAGCCTCGCCCGGCCACTACGCGGCCTGCCACCTCCCGGCCGCCGAACGGCACCGCATCTTCGCCGAAGAGATCGCGCCCCGGCTGTGAGCCCGGCCTCGTACCACCTTTCTGGAGAGAACCGATGACGGACACTCAGGCGGCAACGGCCCCCGCGCCCGCGCCCGCGCCCGCCCCCGACCGCGAGCCGCTGCTCCGGGTGACCGGCCTGACCCGGCACTTCCCGATCCGCGGCGGACTGCTGCGCCGCCAGACCGGCGCGGTGCGGGCCGTCGACGGCATCGACTTCACCGTCAACGCCGGTGAGACGCTCGGGGTCGTCGGCGAGTCCGGCTGCGGCAAGTCGACGATGGGCCGACTGGTCACCCGGCTCGACGAACCGACCGGCGGGAAGGTCGAGTTCGAGGGCACCGACATCACCCACCTGGGCGTCGGCGCGATGCGGCCGCTGCGCCGCGACATCCAGATGATCTTCCAGGACCCGTACTCCTCGCTCAACCCGCGGCACACCGTCGGCACCATCGTCGGCGCGCCGTTCCGGCTGCAGAAGGTGGAGCCCGAGGGCGGCACCAAGAAGGCCGTCCAGGAACTGCTGGAACTGTGCGGGCTCAGCCCCGAGCACTACAACCGCTACCCGCACGAGTTCTCCGGCGGCCAGCGCCAGCGCATCGGCATCGCCCGGGCGCTCGCCCTCCGGCCGAAGATGATCATCGCGGACGAGCCGGTCTCCGCCCTGGACGTCTCCATCCAGGCCCAGGTGGTCAACCTGCTGGACGACCTCCAGCGCGAACTCGGCCTGACCTACCTGATCATCGCGCACGACCTCTCGGTGGTCCGGCACGTCTCGGACCGGGTCGCGGTGATGTACCTCGGCAAGATCGTCGAGATCGCCGACCGCGACTCCCTCTACGCGAGCCCGCTGCACCCGTACACCAACGCGCTGATGTCCGCGGTGCCGGTGCCCGACCCGCGCCGGCGCCAGCGGGCCGGCCGCGAGCGGATCCTGCTCAAGGGCGACGTCCCCTCGCCGATCAACCCGCCCAGCGGCTGCCGCTTCCGCACCCGCTGCTGGAAGGCCCAGGACGTCTGCGCCAGCCAGGAGCCGCCGCTGGCCGCGCTGAAGACCGGGCACGAGGTGGCGTGCCACTTCCCCGAGCTGGGCGAGGGGAACGGCTAGGGCGTGTTTCAGGACGCGCTGGTACTGGCCGGCGCCGCGTTCCTCACAGCGAAGCGAGGGGGGGGGGGCGGGCGCGCACCACACCTCGGGCGAGCGCGCGGCGGAAGGGGGTGAGGACACCAGACGCGTAGGGGGCTGGCGCTTCTCGCTCGACCGGCAGGTGAGGGG
>NZ_JBHWIO010000011.1:39945-42718 GCF_042732075.1 Kitasatospora sp. NPDC059812 | reverse complement strand
GTGTCGCGGGGGGGGGGCTGTGGGCGCGGGCGCGGCCCCCCCCGCCGCCTGCGCGCGCCCCCGCGAGCGCCCAGCGGGGCCGTGGGGGCCCGCCGCATCGTGGTGTCAGGGCTTACAACCCGGTTGGGGCGGCCCCGTGCTGGTCATGCGTCAGAGGCGGGGCCCTTGCCGGCGGGCAGCCGGGTCGCCGCGGGCATCGCGAGCCCGGCCGCGAGGAAGACGGCCGCCAGCGCCACCCACCCGTACTGACCGGCCCCGACGACCGCGACCAGGGCGACGGGCGCGGCCACGTTGGCGGCTCCACGGCCGATGGCCAGGACGCCCTGGTACTGGCCGGTGGCGTGCTCGGGCGCGAGCTGGAAGCTGAGCCCCCATTCGCCGGAGACCTGGTACATCTCGCCCCACGTGTGGGCGATCATCCCCAGGCCGAGGACGGCGGTCGCGACCAGGGTGTTCCCCCAGCCGGCGGCGCCGTACAGCAGGCAGGCGCAGCCGAGGAAGAATCCGCCGAGGCGTGAGATCCGCCCCCACAGGCCCGGGGTGGTGTCGTTGCCCTTGGAGCTCACCTGGACCTGGAAGACCACCACCAGGATCGTGTTCAGGACGATCAGGGCGCTGAACAGCCAGGCGGGCGCCTTGGTGTGGGTGACCAGCCACAGCGGAATGGCGATCTCCATGAGGGCGCCGTTCAGCGACAGCACGGCGTTCAGCCCGGTGAACCGCAGGTACCGGAGGTCCTTGAGCGCGGCCCCCAGCGGCTGCTTCTCGCTGTGCGCGGGAGGCGGATGCCGCACGGGCATCCGGTTCAGCACGAGGGCCGACCCCGCGTAGGCCAGCGCCGCGACGACCACCATCGCCTCGTACGCGGCCCGGGTGTCCAGGTACAGGGCCAGGCCGGCGGCTCCCGCACCGAGTGAGATCCCGATGTTGCTCACGACCTGCTGGTGTGCGCGTGCGGTCACCCGCTCCTCGGCCGAGGCGATCAGGGAGACCAGGGCGGGCAGGACCGTGCGGCAGCCCCGCTGCACGACGCCCACCGCGCATGCCGTGGCGGCGAACGGCCAGAAGGAGCCGACGACCAGGTAGCACAGCACCGCCGGCCCCGCGGCGACGGTGAGGACGAGCAGGACCCGCCGCGGCCCGATGCGGTCGGAGAGGTGTCCGATCGGCAGGGCCGCCAGCAGGCCGGCCAGGCTGGCAACCGTGAGCCCGATGCCCACGTCCACCATCCGCAGACCCACCACGCGGGTGAAGAACAGCACGCTGACGGTGGCGAACAGCCCGTCCCCGAGGGTGGTCAGGAACGTGGACAGCGTCAGTCCGCGCACCGGCCCGGCCGGCGGGACCGCCCTGGCGAGGGCCAGCCGGGCAGCGCTCGTCCGGGTCGGGCGAGCCGTCGTATCCGTTTTCGTCACGTGGCGGCAGCCGCCTGGAAGGTGACCGGCAGCGTCGCCAGGTAGCGCATGGTCGCGGTGCGCTGGCGCAGCGGCTCCCCGGCCATCCGCAGGCGTGTGGGGCGCCGCAGAATGGCCTTGATCAGCGCCTGCAGCGTGACCTGGGTGAACAGGTTCCCGACGCAGGTGTGCGGGCCCCGGCCGAATGCCATGTGCTGATTCGGTGTCCGGTCCAGAATGATTTCGTCGGGGCTGGTGAATTTTTCGGGATCGCGGTTTGCGGCGCCGAAAAGCACCACGACGACGTCTCCGCGCTTGAGCTGGACGGATCCGATGGTGACGGGCTCGGTGACGATGCGGCTGGTTCCCTGAACCGAGGCGTCATAGCGCATGAGTTCGTCGAAACCGCTCGACAGCAGTGCCGGGTCGCGCATCGCCTCGAATTTGTCGGGGTTCTCCAGCAGGGCCAGCATGGCATTTCCGGCACCGGCGACGATCGAGCTGTAGCCGGACTGGAAGACGACCCGCACCGTGTTCCGGACAAAGGCGTCGGCGACATCCACCTCGGCGCGGTTGCCGGCGACATGGGCCAGCAGGCCGGGGCGCGGATTGGTGGTGAACCAGGACTCGACCATTTCGCTCAGTCGGCCGCGCGCCTCGATGCCGAGTTTCCTGAGTTCCGCACCGGTCTCGATTCCGTCCCCGCCGGTCTCGGGCGCCAATCCGGCGTCCATGCTCCGCACGATGGCATCCGATATCGCGGCGAAGGTCCTGACGTCCGGCTGCTCGATGCCCATGAGCTCCGAGATGGTCGCCAGGGCGAGCGGCTCGACGACCTCCGACATGAGGTCGAACTCCGCCCTGCCCTCCAGTCCGTCGAGCAGCGACCCGACGAGAGCCTCGCCCTGCTCGCCGACGGCCTCCAGGTCCTGGGCGCGCAGGGCGTTCATGAAGAGGCTGCGGAGCGGGCCGTGGTCCGGCGGGTCGAGGGTCTGCAGGCTCAGCCACGGTTCGGAGACCGACTCGCCGGCCCGCCGCCAGTCCGTCGCGAACACCGCGGGGTCCTGCAGCACCATCTGGCAATCGCGGTACCGGGTCAGCACCCAGCTCTGCATCTTCTCGTGCCAGTGCACAGGCTCCGACGCGCGCAGCTCCGCGTAGACCGCATAGGGATCGGCGAGAGTCGAGCTGTCGAGGGGGTCATAGCGGACCGGGAGTTTCATGGACAATTCCTAGGATTCTTGAACGGCCTATGAGGCCCATGTTCTCGCTGGGCCAAGAGCGTGGGGCCGGGCCCCCCCCTGTCCGGGGCCGGGCCCAAAAAGTCCCGCGATAACCGGCCGTGGCCCCGGTCGGGGCAAAAAATAAATAGTTTTTTT
>NZ_JBHWIO010000011.1:0-39935 GCF_042732075.1 Kitasatospora sp. NPDC059812 | reverse complement strand
GCTCTTGATGTCTTCTGGCGCTTCCCGCGCTCTGTGCGCGGGCCGTCGCGGGCGGGGGCCGCCCGGCGCGCGCCCCCCCCCCCCCCGGCGCCAATTCTCGCCGACGATACCGGGCTCTGCCGCGGTTCGGGCAATATAATTAGTCGTTGTAACGCATGGAAATTCACCTACCCGAGCTTAATCGCCCGGCCATTGGCGCGGACTGTCGACGTTCGGACATCGGGGATGCCGGTGCAATCGGCATCAGGGATTTCAGTCGTTGTAGCGCACGGGAGTCTCCTCTCCGGTTGTTCATGTTCGAAGCCCTGGTGCTTCTCTCGATGGAAATGAAACTACCACCGCCATTCGGCTCCGTCCATGAGTTAATTCCGGGATCAATTTCCCAAACCAGCCAACCCGGGCAAAGCGTGCATCGAATTCGGGAGGGAAATGCGAATTGTATTCCCCATACCGCACGACCTGCATTATTTCGCGAATATGTCGAAATTTAGTGTTCACGTCAACTCTGCGCAGAGTGTCCGGACCGGTGGTGGTTGTCGCCCGGGCCCGCGGCCGTACGCGGAGGGGGGGAGGGGTCCGTACGGGTCATAGTTGTTCGGTGACCTCGCAGATCTTCCCCTCCGACGTGCAGCAGTCGCTGGACCTCGTCGGCATCTTCGTCTTCGCCCTCTCCGGAGGGCTGCTCGCCGTCCGCAAGAACATGGACATCTTCGGCATCGCGGTGCTGGCCGAGGTCACCGCGCTCGGCGGCGGTGTGATCCGGGACCTGGTGATCGGGGCGACGCCCGTCGCGGCGTTCAGCAACCTCGGGTACTTCATCACCCCGCTGGTCGCCGCGCTGGTGGTGTTCTTCCTGCACCCCGAGGTCGAGCGGATCAACCGGGCGGTGCAGACCCTGGACGCCCTCGGCCTCGGCCTGTTCTGCGTCACCGGCACCGCCAAGGCGCACGACTACGGGCTCGGCGCGGTGTCGGCCGTCGCCCTCGGCATGGTCACCGCGGCCGGCGGCGGGGTGATCCGCGACGTGCTGGCCGGCGAGATCCCCTCGCTGCTGCGCTGGGACCGGGAGATCTACGCCGTCCCGGCCCTGGTCGGCGCCGCCCTGGTGGCGGTGCTGATCGGCGTCGACCGGCTGACCGGCGCCACCGGCACCGCCGCCGCGCTCACCGCCTTCGGGCTGCGGATGCTCGCGCTGAAGTACGGCTGGCGCGCCCCGCGGGCCTGGCGCCGCAACGGTTCTCGCACCAGCGAGGAGTAGGCGAGCCGCCGTACGCGAGCGAGATCGCCTCCGCCGTGCAGAGCAGTTCCGGCACCATCCGGGCGAGTTCGGCCGGCGGCACCTGGCTCGCCGGGGCGCTCAGCGCGCAGGCCGCGACCGTCCGGCCGCCGCTGCCCGCCACCGGCGCGGCCACGCACGTCACCGGCTCCCGGTGCTCGGCCGACTCCACCGCCCAGCCCCGCAGCCGCACCGCCGCCAGTTCGGCCGGCAACTCCTCGTCGGGGGTGCCGTCCTCGGGCAGCCCGGCCAGCAGCACCCGGCCGATCGCCGTCCCGCCGGCCGGCGCCCGCCGACCGATCCGGGACGCCCGGGCGGCGCCCGGCCCGGCCCAGCTGCCGGCCACCTCGTCCAGGTACAGCACCTCGCCGTCCTGGAGCACGGCCAGCTGGACGGTGTAGCCGCAGCGCGCGTTGAGCGCCGCCAGGTACGGCGCGGCGACCTGCCGGACGTCGATCTCCTCCAGCGCCCGGTGGGCCAGGGAGAGCACCCGGCCGCCGAGGCGGTAGCGCAGATCGGGCTGGCGCTGCGCGAAGCCGTGCTCCTCCAGGGTGCGCAGCAGCCGCAGCGCGGTGGACTTGTGCACCCCGATGCTGGTCGCGGCCTGCTCCAGGGTGACCGGCCCGTCGCCGAGCGACCCGAGCAGGGTCAGGGCGCGGTCGACCGACTGCGACATGGCGCACCGCTCCTGTCCACGCCGATGGGAAGTGAGAGTGGGACGTGATCCCGGGCCGTGCCCGCGGGCCGGGCCGGGGCCCGTCCGCGGGAAGCGTCCGTCAGGCTAACCGCTCGGCCGCGCGACGGGTCAAACGGGTGCCGGACACCGGTGTCCGGTGGGCGCGTGGTCCGGGTAACGTCCGGGAGTCGTCCGGTGGCCGGATCGGTGCGCACACCGGGACGGGGCCCGGGAAGCGCCCTCTACAATCGGATGGTTATGCCATACCTGGACCATGCGGCGACCACGCCGATGCTGCCCGAGGCGATCGCCGCGATGTCGGCGCACCTGGGGGTGGTCGGCAACGCCTCGTCCCTGCACGCGGCCGGCCGCCGGGCCCGCCGGGTGGTCGAGGAGGCCCGTGAGTCGCTGGCCGACTCGCTGGGCGCCCGCCCGAGCGAGATCGTGCTCACCGGCGGGGGCACCGAGTCCGACAACCTCGCCGTCAAGGGCCTGTACTGGGCCCGCCGGGGCGCCGACCCGGCCCGCACCCGGGTGCTGTGCAGCCCGGTCGAGCACCACGCGGTGCTGGACGCGGTGCACTGGCTCTCCGAGCACGAGGGCGCCGACGTCGAGTACCTGCCGGTCGACCCGCTCGGCCGGGTGCACCCGCAGGCGCTGCGCGAGGCGATCGAGCGGGACCCGCACTCGGTCGCGCTGGTCACCGTGATGTGGGCCAACAACGAGGTCGGCACCGTCCAGCCGGTGCGCGAACTCGCCGCCGTCGCGGCCGAGTACGGCATCCCGATGCACGCCGACGCGGTGCAGGCGCTCGGGCAGGTCCCGGTCTCCTTCGCCGGGTCGGGGCTCACCGCGCTCACCGTCACCGGGCACAAGATCGGCGGCCCGTTCGGCATCGGCGCGCTGCTGCTCTCGCGCGGCGCCGCGCCCGTCCCGCTGCTGCACGGCGGCGGCCAGGAGCGCGACGTCCGCTCCGGCACCCTGGACGCGCCCGCCGCCGCCGGCTTCGCCACCGCCGCGGCCCTCGCGGTCGAGCGCCAGCCGGAGCACGCGGTCGTGCTCGGCGCGCTGCGCGACGAGCTGATCGCCGCCGTGCTGGCCGCCGTCCCCGCCGCGGTGCTCAACGGCGACCCGGCCGCCGAGGGGCGGCTGCCCGCCAACGCGCACTTCTCCTTCCCCGGCTGCGAGGGCGACGCGCTGCTGATGCTGCTCGACGCCCAGGGCATCGAGTGCTCCACCGGCTCGGCCTGCTCGGCCGGGGTGCCGCAGCCCAGCCACGTGCTGCTCGCGATGGGCGTCGACCCGGCGCTGGCCCGGGCCTCGCTGCGTTTCTCGCTCGGGCACACCTCGGTGCGCGAGGACGTGACGGCGCTGGTCGCGGCCATCGCCCCGGCCGTCCAGCGGGCCCGCAACGCGGGTCTGGCGGCGGTGCGGCGGTAGTTCCTCCGGGCGGTCGGGCATGTACGGCGGCCCCGTACTCTTGTAGTCACCATGACTGACTTCCCGGGTGCCCCGACCGCTCCGTCCACCGGCCGTCTGCGCGTGCTCGCGGCGATGTCCGGCGGCGTCGACTCCGCCGTCGCCGCCGCCCGCGCCGCCGAGGCGGGGCACGAGGTGACGGGCGTCCACCTGGCGCTGTCCGCCAACCCGCAGTCCTTCCGCACCGGGGCCCGCGGCTGCTGCACCATCGAGGACTCCCGGGACGCGTGGCGCGCGGCCGACGTGATCGGCATCCCGTTCTACGTCTGGGACCTCGCCGAGCGCTTCCGCGAGGACGTCATCGACGACTTCGTCGCCGAGTACGCGGCCGGCCGCACCCCCAATCCCTGCCTGCGCTGCAACGAGAAGATCAAGTTCGCCGCGCTGCTCGACAAGGCGATCGCGCTCGGCTTCGACGCGGTCTGCACCGGCCACTACGCCCGGATCGTCGACCTGCCGTCCGGGGAGCGCCAGCTGCACCGCGCCGTCGACGCCGCCAAGGACCAGTCCTACGTGCTCGGTGTGCTGGACGCGGACCAGCTCGCCCACTCCCTCTTCCCGCTCGGCGACACCACCAAGGACGCCATCCGCGAGGAGGCCGAGCGCCGCGGCCTGGCCGTCGCCAAGAAGCCGGACAGCCACGACATCTGCTTCATCGCCGACGGCGACACCCAGGGCTTCCTGGCCAAGCACCTCGGCACCGCCACCGGCGACATCCTCGACGCCGACGGCACCAAGCTCGGCGAGCACGACGGCGCGTACGGCTTCACCATCGGCCAGCGCAAGGGCCTGCGGATCGGCCGGCCCGCCGCGGACGGCAAGCCCCGCTACGTCCTCGACATCTCGCCGGTCGACAACACCGTGACCGTCGGCCCGCTGGAGGGCCTGGACGTCACCGGGCTCACCGCGATCCGGCCGCGCTGGTGCGGCACCGAGCCGCTCGCCGACGGCCGGTACACCGCCCAACTGCGCGCCCACGGCGAGGAGGTGCCGGTGAGCGCGTCGGTCGTGGACGGCGAGCTGCGGGTGCAGTTGGACACCCCCGTCCGCGGCATCGCCCCCGGCCAGGCCGTCGTCCTGTACGACGGCACCCGCGTCGTCGGCTCCGCCACCATCGCCGCCACCGAGCGCCCGGCCGTCCGCGCCTGAAACCGGGGTGAGCGCGGCCCGGCCCGCGTGATAGACCAGGTAGCACTATGAATATCTGCGTCTTCTGCTCCGCGTACTCGCTCGACGACCGCTACTCCGCTCCCGCCGCCGAGTTCGCGCGGCTCCTCGGCGAGGGCGGGCACACCCTGGTGTGGGGCGGTTCGAACGCCGGGCTGATGGGGCTGCTGGCCGATGAGGTGAAGGCGGCGGGCGGCAGGCTGGTCGGGGTGCTCGTCGAGATGCTGAGGCACAAGGGGTACGTCGGCGCCGACGAGTTGGTGATGACCGAGGACCTCGCCGAGCGGAAGGCGGAGCTGGCCGCCCGGGCGGACGCGATCGTCGTGCTGGTCGGCGGGCTGGGCACCCTCGACGAGGTGACCGAGGTGCTGGAGCTCAAGAAGCACGGCATGTTCGACAAGCCGGTGATCGTCCTGGACACCGAGGGCTTCTACGCGGGCCTGCGCACGCAGATGGAGCGGATGGACACCGAGGGCTTCCTGCCGCGCCCGCTCGCCGAGCTGATCAACTTCGCCGACACCCCGGCTCAGGTGTTTGAGCAGCTCAAGGCCTGATTAGATCAGCACCATGGCTGCACATCTGATCACCGGCGCCGGCTCCGGCATCGGCGCCGTCCTGGCCGAGCGTCTCGCCGAGCGCGGCGACGACCTCTGGCTGTTCGCCCGCGACGTCCGCCGCGCCGCCGAACTGCGCGAGCGCTTCCCCGGGGCGCAGACCCTGGTCGGCGACCTCGGCGACCCGGCCAAGCTCTCCTGGGCCCTCGGCCACCAGGCGCTGCCCGTCGAGCTCGACTCCCTCCTGCACGTCGCGGGCATGGTGGAACTGGGTGCGGTCGGCGAGCTGCCGGTCAAGGCCTGGCAGAGCACCCTGGCCGTCAACCTGGTCGCCCCCGCCGAGCTGACCCGGCTCCTGCTGCCCTCGCTGCGCCTGGTCAAGGGGCACGTGGTGTTCGTCAACTCCGGTGCGGGCCTGAGCGCCTCCGCCGAGTGGTCGGCCTACGCGGCGAGCAAGCACGGCCTCAAGGCGCTCGCCGACGCGCTGCGCCAGGAGGAGCACGCGAACGGCGTCCGGGTCACCTCGGTCTACCCGGGCCGCACCGCCACCGCGATGCAGGCCAAGGTGCACCAGCAGGAGGGCAAGGCCTACGACGAGGACCGCTTCATCGCCCCGGAGTCGGTGGTGAAGGCGATCCTCGCCGCCCTGGACGCCTCCCGCGACGCGGAGCTCACCGACATCACCGTCCGCCCCGGGCGCTGACCTCGCCGGGGCGGCGGCGCACTAGGCTCGGGCGGGTGAGCACCGGAGACACCTTCCCCGACCTGCGCGGCGCCGCCACCGGCGTCGGTTCGCTGCCCGGCACCGACGCGCGGGAGGCCGCCAAGACCTCCACCGGCGCGCTGGAGCAGCTGCCGTTCCTGCCCGAACTCCCCGCCCGCGGGCCGGGCGCCGACATGATCGGCCGCGGCGCCGGCCTGCTGGTCGAGCTGTTCGCACAGACCGAACCGTCCGGCTGGCGGTTCGCCGACCGCCCCGGCCGGGACACCCGGCGCGCGCACTCCTGGCTGGGCGAGGACCTGGACGCGCTGGAGGAGTTCACCCAGGGCTACCAGGGCGCGCTCAAACTCCAGGCCGTGGGCCCGTGGACGCTGGCAGCGAGCATCGAGCTCAGGCACGGCGAGAAGGCGCTCTCCGACCACGGCGCCTGCCGGGACATCGCCGGCTCGCTCACCGAAGGCCTGCGCCGCCACCTGGCGGACGTCCGCCGGCGGGTGCCCGGCGCGCAGCTGGTCCTCCAGCTCGACGAGCCCTCGCTGCCCGCCGTGCTGGCCGGTTCGGTGAAGACCGCCAGCGGCTTCCAGCGGTTGCGCTCGGTGGACCGGCAGGTCGCCGAGGAGGTGCTGCGCGAGACGATCCGCGGCCTGGACGTGCCGGTCGTGGTGCACTGCTGCGCCCCGCAGGTCCCGCTCCCGCTGCTGCGCCGGGCCGGGGTGGCCGGGGTCTCCCTCGACTTCTCCCTCCTCACCGAGCGGGAGGACGACGACCTCGGCGAGGCGGTCGAGGCGGGCACGGCGATCCTCGCTGGTGTCGTGCCCTCCACTGACCAGGAGGTGTCCGACCCGGCCGGTAGTGTCCAGGGTGTCAGGACCTTGTGGCGCAGGCTCGGGTTCGCCCCGGAGCTGCTGGGCCGCCGCGTGCTGGTGACGCCGACCTGCGGGCTGGCCGGGGCGTCCCCGGCGTACGCGCGCAAGGCGCTGTCGCTTGCGGCGCGGGCGGCGCAGAGCCTGGTGGACAACCCGGAATGAGAACGTAGGAGGGCTTGCGGTGGTGGCTGTCGAGGGCTGGGAGGACGTCCCTGCGGAGGTGCGCAGGCGGCACGCCGAGCTGGTCGTGGAGATCACCGAGCACCGCGCCCGGTACTACGTGCAGGACGCCCCGGTCGTCAGCGACGCCGAGTTCGACGTCCTGATGCGCGAGCTGGAGGCGGTCGAGGCCGCGCACCCGGCCCTGGTGACGCCGGACTCGCCGACGCAGGAGGTCGGCGGCGACGTCGCGGAGGGCTTCACCAAGGTCGAGCACCGCGAGCGGCTGCTCAGCCTCGACAACGCCATGGACGACGAGGAGCTGGCGGCCTGGGCGGACCGGGTCGCCCGCGAGCTGGACGGCATCGACTACCACTACCTGTGCGAGCTCAAGGTGGACGGCCTGGCCGTCAACCTCACCTACGAGCGCGGCCAGTTGGTCCTGGCCGCGACCCGGGGCACCGGCCGGGTCGGCGAGGACATCACCGCCAACGTCCGCACCATCAAGGAGATCCCGCAGCAGCTCACCGGCGACGACCTGCCCGAGCTGGTCGAGATCCGCGGCGAGGTCTACCTGCCCACCGAGGCCTTCGAGGAACTGAACGCCTCGCTGGCGGCGGAGAACGAGCGCCGCCGGGCGGAGAACGAGGAGCGCGCCAAGGAGGGCAGGCGTCCGCAGGCGCTGCTCCACCTGTTCGCCAACCCCCGCAACGCCGCCGCCGGTTCGCTGCGCCAGAAGGACCCGCTGGTCACCGCGTCCCGTCCGCTGCACATGGTGGTGCACGGCATCGGCGCCCGGGTCGGCTTCGACATCGACTGCCAGTCGCACGCCTACGACCTGCTGCGCGCGTGGGGCCTGCCGACGGCCCGGCACAACAAGGTGGTCGGGACGCTCGACGAGGTGCGGGCGTTCATCGGGCACTTCGGCGAGCAGCGGCACTCGGTCGAGCACGAGATCGACGGCGTCGTGGTCAAGGTGGACGAGATCGCCCTGCAAGGGCGGCTCGGTTCCACCTCCAAGTCGCCGCGCTGGGCGATCGCCTGGAAGTACCCGCCGGAGGAGGTCACCGGCAGGCTGGCCGCGATCAAGGTCGGCATCGGCCGCACCGGCCGGGCCACCCCGTACGCGGTGCTGGCCGAGCCGGTGAAGGTGGCCGGCTCGATGGTGCAGTACGCGACGCTGCACAACCAGCAGGTCGTCAAGGCCAAGGGCGTGCTGCTCGGCGACACCATCGTGCTGCGCAAGGCCGGCGACGTCATCCCGGAGATCCTCGGCCCGGTGGAGAGCCTGCGGGACGGCACCGAGCAGGAGTTCGTGATGCCCTCGCACTGCCACGAGTGCGGGGCCGAGCTGCGCCCGATGTCCGAGGGGGACATCGATCTGCGCTGCCCCAACGCGCAGTTCTGCCCGGCGCAGATCCGCGAGCGGATCGCCTTCCTGGGCGGCCGTTCCTCGCTGGACATCGAGGGCCTGGGCTATGTCGCGGCGACCGCGCTGACCCAGCCGCTGGAGCCGGCCGAGGCGCCGGTGCGGGACGAGGGCGACATCTTCGGCCTGACGATGGAGCAGTTGCTGCCGATCGAGGTGCTGGTCCGCGACCAGAAGACGGGCATGCCCAAGCTGGACGACCGCACCGGCAAGGAGAAGAAGGCCACCTTCTTCGCGAACCAGAAGGGCGAGCCCAAGAAGACGGCGGGCGTGCTGCTGGAGAATCTGGAGAGGGTGAAGGAACGTCCGCTGTGGCGGTTCCTCAACGGCCTCTCGATTCGGCACGTCGGGCCGGTCGCGGCGCAGGAACTGGCGCGGGAGTTCCGGGACCTCGACCGGATCTTCTCGGCCACCGAGGAGGAGCTGGCCGCCGTCGAGGGGGTCGGGCCGATCATCGCCCGTTCCGTCGTCGAGTGGTACCAGGAGGAGTGGCACCGGGGGATCCTGGAGAAGTGGCGCGCGGCCGGCGTCCGCTTCACCGAGGAGCCCGCCGACGAGGAGGAGGCGGAGCGCCCGCTGGAGGGCCTGACCGTCGTGGTCACCGGCACCCTGGCCGGGCACACCCGGGACGGGGCCAAGGAGGCGCTGACCTCGCGCGGCGCGAAGGTGACCGGTTCGGTATCGAAGAAGACAGATTTTGTCGTGGCCGGTGACAACCCCGGGTCCAAGTACGACAAGGCCGTTCAGCTCGGACTGCCGGTCCTGGACGACGCCGGCTTCGCCGTGCTGCTCGCCGACGGAGCGGCCGCGGCCCGCGCCCACCTCGGCCTGCCCGAGGTCGGGAAGGCCCCCGTCGAGGCCGCCCCGGAGGCCGACCCGGAGGCCGACCCGAGCGGAGCGTGACCGAACCCGTCTTGTTATCGTCCTGATGCAACGTCACCGGGTGTCGCACCGTGAAAGCGGGCATTGTGTCACTGTGCGACACCCGGGCGCGGTGGCGCGTTTCCGGTTGTCCGAAAGTCTGCCCACCGGGTGGACCCCGGCATACCCTGGAGCGCAACAGAGTGTCAGCAGGGGTGGGGGCACCGGCTGAGCCGGTGCTCCGCGGGGTCGCTCCATGCCCGGCAGCTGTCGGTACCGGCACGGTGCCTCACCGTAAGGCGGCCTGACGGGGCGGGCCCGACGGAGGACAGGGCTTATGGATCGTACGACCGGCGGTGCGCCCACACGCCCGCCGCAGGGGGTGGCAGGTGCGGTCCTGCTGCTCGGCGTGCTGCTGGCCGGTGCCGCGCCGCTCATCCCGCTGGCCGTCCTGGTCTACCGGTACGAGCCCGAACTGCTGCCGCTGTTCGCGGTGCCGCTGGCGGTGCTGGTCGCCGCCTGGCGGATCGCCCGCGACCGCGCCCGTGACCAGCTGACCGACCCGCTGACGGATCTGCCCAACCGTCAGGCCCTGTTGATGGCCGCCCAGGAGGCGATCGCGGAGCGTGCGGAAGGCTACAGCGTCGGTCTCATCCTGCTCGATCTCGATCGCTTCCGATCGCTCAACGACACCCTCGGTCACACCGCTGGCGACCGGCTGCTGGTGCACATCGCCCGCCGGCTGCACCGCGCGCTGCGCTCCGGAGGCCCGGCCGGCAGCGCCACCCGGGAGTCCATCGACGACGTCTTCGCCGGCCTGCCCCGGAACTACCGGCGCGGCCGCCCGATGGTGGCCCGGATGGGCGGCGACGAGTTCGCCGTGCTGCTGCCCGGCATCAACTGCCCGGACAGCCTGGAGCGGGTCGCCAAGGCGCTGATCGCCGAACTCGCCGCGCCGATCCGGCTGGACGGGCTGCTGCTCGTGCTGGAGGCCAGCGCCGGCGTCTGCGTCTACCCGCAGCACGCCCAGGACGCCGAGGCGCTGCTGCGCCGCGCCGACGTGGCGATGGGCCACGCCCAGCGCGGTTGCAGCGGCGTCGCGCAGTACGACGAGACCCAGGACGCCGACACGCCGTACCGGATAGGGCTGCTCGGCGACCTGCGGCGGGCCCTGGAGACCGGCGAGGTGCAGCTGCACTACCAGCCCAAGGTGGCCTTCGACGGCCGGGTGGTCGGCCTGGAGGCGCTGCTGCGCTGGGAGCGCCCCGGCCAGGGCCGGGTCTCGCCGGACGAGTTCGTCGGGCTCGCCGAGTCCAGCGGCCTGATGCCCCGGCTCACCGACTACGTGCTGGAGGCCGCCGTCGGGCAGCTCGCCTACTGGCGGGACCAGGGCCTCCAGGTGCAGGTCGCGGTCAACGTCTCCCCGCGCGACGTGCTCAACCCCGGCTTCGCCCAGCGCGTCGCCGGCCACCTCGTCCGCCACCAGGTGCCGGCCCACGCGCTCCAGCTGGAGATCACCGAACGGCTGCTGCTGGACGACTCCCGCCGGGCCGCCGACACCCTCGCCGAACTGCGCGGTTACGGCGTCGGGATGTCCCTGGACGACTTCGGGACCGGCCACTCCTCGCTGGTGCGGTTGCGCAGCCTGCCGGTCGGCGAGCTGAAGATCGACCGCTCCTTCGTCTCCCGGATGGTCATCGACGACCACGACGCGGCGGTGGTGCGCTGCTCGGTGGAGCTCGCCCACTCGCTGGGCCTGACCGTGGTCGCCGAGGGCGTCGAGGACGACGAGACCTGGGAGCGGCTGCACTGCATGGGCGTGGACGCCGTCCAGGGCTGGCTGGTGTCGGCCGCGCTGCCGGCCGAGCAGGCCACCGCCTGGCTGCGGGTGCACCGTACCGGCGCCCCGCCGGTGGAGCGGCTGGTCCCCCCGCCGGGCCGGCTGCCGTCGGCGCTCCACGCGGTGCAGGGGGGCCAGGGCCTGCCGGTCCAGCCGGTGCTGCCGCCGGCCGCCCAGCCGGTGGTCCAGCAGGCCATCGCACCGGTGCTGCCGTCGACCCTCCCGCCGGTGCTGCCCCCCGTGCTGCCCCCGACGCTCCCGCAGGCCGTGCAGGCCGTGCAGGCCGTGCAGGCCGTGCAGGCCGTTCAGACGGTCCAGGCCGCGCCCGCGCCCCAGCCCGTGTCGGCCGCGCAGATCGAGATCAAGGCGCCGGGCACGCAGAGTTGGGCCCGCACCAGGCCGCAGTGACGGGCGCACACGCTTACTCGTTGGCCGGTGGCCGGGCCGGGCCCCATAGGATGGGGTCCAAAGACCACGAGGACGGAGCACCGGACCGGTTGCTCCTGCCCGGGCCCGGCACCGCCTGCGCGCGGCGCCGGGCCTCACCAGAACTCACCCTGAGGATCGCTGCATGCCTGGCATCACGCGCGAGGAGGTCGCCCACCTCGCCCGGCTGTCGCGTCTTGAGCTGAAGCCCGAAGAGCTGGACCACTTCGCCGAGCAGCTCGACGTGATCATCGGCGCGGTCGCCCGCGTTTCCGAGGTCGCCGGACAGGACGTCCCGCCGACCTCCCACCCGCTCCCGCTGACCAACGTGATGCGCGCGGACGAGGTGCGGCCGTCGCTCACCCCGGAGCAGGCGCTGTCCGGCGCCCCCGCCGCCGAGGAGCAGCGTTTCCGCGTGCCCCAGATCCTCGGGGAGGACTGACCGAGATGACCGAGTTGATCAAGTACACCGCCGCTGAGACGGCTTCCGCCATCGCCAAGGGCGAGGTGTCCGCCGTCGAGGTGGCGCAGGCGCACCTGGACCGCATCGGCGCCGTCGACAAGAAGGTCAACGCCTTCCTGCACGTCGACACCGAGGGCGCGTTGAACGCCGCCAAGGCCGTCGACGAGAAGCGCGCCAAGGGCGAGGAGCTGGGCCCGCTGGCCGGCGTCCCGCTCGCGCTGAAGGACGTCTTCACCACCAAGGGCGTGCCGACCACCTGCGGCTCCAAGATCCTCGAAGGCTGGATCCCGCCGTACGACGCCACGTTGACCACCCGTCTCAAGGACGCCGGCGTGGTCATCCTCGGCAAGACCAACATGGACGAGTTCGCGATGGGCTCCTCCACCGAGAACTCCGCCTACGGCACGACCGGCAACCCGTGGGACCTCTCCCGCATCCCCGGCGGCTCCGGCGGCGGCTCGGCCGCCGCGCTGGCCGCCTTCGAGGCCCCGCTGGCGATCGGCACCGACACCGGCGGCTCGATCCGCCAGCCCGGTGCCGTCACCGGCACCGTCGGCGTCAAGCCGACCTACGGCTCGGTCTCCCGCTACGGCCTGGTCGCCTTCTCGTCCTCGCTGGACCAGGGCGGCCCGTGCGCCCGCACCGTGCTGGACGCGGCGCTGCTGCACGAGGCCATCGCCGGGTACGACCCGCTGGACTCCACCTCGATCGACGCGCCCGTCCCGGCCGTGGTCGAGGCCGCCAAGCTGCGCGACGTGCGCGGCATGCGGATCGGCGTGGTCAAGGAGTTCGCCGGCGAGGGCTACCAGGCCGGCGTGATGGAGCGCTTCAACGAGTCGGTGGAGCTGCTGCGCGAGCTGGGCGCCGAGGTCGTCGAGGTCTCCTGCCCGTCCTTCACCCTGGCGCTGCCGGCGTACTACCTGATCGCGCCCAGCGAGGCCTCGTCCAACCTGGCCCGTTTCGACGCGATGCGCTACGGCCTGCGGGTCGGCGACGACGGCTCCCGCTCGGCCGAGGACGTCACCGCCCTGACCCGCGAGGCCGGCTTCGGCCCCGAGGTCAAGCGCCGCATCATCCTCGGCACCTACGCCCTCTCCTCGGGCTACTACGACGCCTACTACGGCTCGGCCCAGAAGGTCCGCACGCTCATCTCGCGCGACTTCGACGCCGCCTTCGCGGGCGTGGACGTGCTGGTCTCGCCGACCACGCCGACCACCGCCTTCCCGATCGGCGAGCGCGCCGACGACCCGATGGCGATGTACCTGGCCGACCTCTGCACGATTCCGTCGAACCTCGCGGGCAACGCGGCCATGTCGCTGCCCTGCGGTCTGGCCCCGGAGGACAATCTCCCGGTCGGCCTGCAGATCATCGCACCCGCGATGGCGGACGACCGCCTGTACCGGGTGGGCGGCGCCGTCGAGGCCGCACTCAACGACAAGTGGGGGCACACCCTGCTGGAGGAGGCACCGGCACTGTGAGCAAGATCGAGAAGGCCAAGGCCCCGTCGTCCCTCAAGGCACCGTCGTCCCTGAAGGGCTTCAAGCACAGCAAGCCGGGCCTCTGGCTGTCCATCGGCACCAGCGCCTTCGGCGCGCTATCGGTCGTCAAGGACGTCCGCAAGGCCCGCGAGGAGAGCGACACCCTCAAGCTGGTCAACGCCCTGGTCGGCGCCGCCGCGCTGATCACCGGTACCGCCCTGCTGGTGCGCGAGCTGCGCCAGCTCGGCTCCGACGACGTCCTGCTGGGCTGAGCTGAGCGCCCCGGCCCGGCCCCGCGCGAGCGGCGGCCGGGCCCGTACCTCCCAAGTCTTTTAGTGAAGGGGACGCTGTGAGCGTCATGAACCTGGTCTCCTACGAGGACGCTCTCGCGTCGTACGACCCGGTGATGGGCCTTGAGGTCCACGTCGAGCTGGGCACCAAGACCAAGATGTTCTGCGGTTGCTCGACCGAGCTGGGTGCCGAGCCGAACAGCCAGACCTGCCCGACCTGCCTGGGCCTGCCCGGCTCGCTGCCGGTGGTCAACGCGATCGGCGTGGAGTCGGCCGTCAAGATCGGCCTGGCGCTGAACTGCGAGATCGCCGAGTGGTGCCGGTTCGCGCGGAAGAACTACTTCTACCCGGACATGCCCAAGAACTTCCAGACCTCGCAGTACGACGAGCCGATCGCCTTCAACGGCTACCTCGACGTGCAGCTGGAGGACGGCTCGACCTTCCGCGTGGAGATCGAGCGCGCCCACATGGAGGAGGACACCGGCAAGTCCAGCCACGTCGGTGGCGCGACCGGCCGCATCCACGGCGCCACCCACTCGCTGCTCGACTACAACCGGGCCGGCATCCCGCTGATCGAGATCGTCACCAAGCCGATCACCGGCGCCGGCGAGCGCGCCCCCGAGGTCGCCAAGGCGTACGTCGCCGAGCTGCGCGAGCTGATCAAGGCGCTGGGCGTCTCCGAGGCGCGGATGGACAAGGGCCAGATGCGCTGCGACGTCAACCTGTCGCTGCGCCCCAACGGCACCGAGACCTTCGGCACCCGTTCGGAGACCAAGAACGTCAACTCGCTGCGCAGCGTGGAGCGGGCCGCCCGGTTCGAGATCCAGCGGCACGCCACCGTGCTGACCGACGGCGGCACGATCATCCAGGAGACCCGGCACTTCCACGAGGAGGACGGCAGCACCACCTCGGGCCGGATCAAGGACAACGCCGAGGACTACCGCTACTTCCCCGAGCCGGACCTGGTGCCGATCGCCCCCGCCCGCGCCTGGGTCGAGGAGCTGCGCGCAGGCCTGCCCGAGCTGCCGCGGGTGCGCCGGGCCCGGCTGCAGGCCGAGTGGGGCCTGTCCGACAAGGACATGCAGTCGGTGCTGAACGCCGGCGCCGTCGAGCCGATCCAGGAGACCATCGCCGCCGGCGCCCCGGCCGACCAGGCCCGCAAGTGGTGGATGGGCGAGCTGGCCCGCCGGGCCAACGAGACCGGCACCGAGCTGAGCGAGCAGCCGATCACCCCGGCGCAGGTCGCCCGGGTCACCGCGCTGGTCGCCGAGGGCAAGCTGAACGACAAGCTGGCCCGCCAGGTCATCGAGGCCGTGCTGGCCGGCGAGGGCGAGCCGGACGAGGTCGTCGAGAAGCGCGGCCTGGCCGTCGTCTCGGACGACTCCGCGCTCGGTGCGGCCGTCGACCAGGCCATCGCCGAGAACGAGGCGATCGCCGCCAAGATCCGCGACGGCAAGGTCGCGGCGGTCGGCGCGCTGGTCGGTGCGGTCATGAAGGCCACCCGCGGCCAGGCCGACGCGGCCCGCGTCAAGGACCTGATCCTGGAGCGGCTCGCCGTCGAGGGGCAGTAGGCGCAGCCCGGGGAAGCTGGGCGTCTCCGCCTGAGCTTCCTAAGGTGCCTAAGGCATCTAAGGCCCTCTAAGTAAGGCCTAAGGCCCGGTCTCACCTCTAAATCGAGGTAAGACCGGGCCTTTGTCGTTCCCGGGGCCCCGATCTAAGGCACCTGGGGCCCGGAAGATCGGTAGGGCTTCCGATGCGGCACCCCCCGCTGGGAGAGGAAAGTCTTACTCGACAGCGAAACGCAGTGAAACCCACAGGGGGAACCGAAGTGATCGAGTACGAGCTCATCCAGCAGCACGCCCACGAGCTGGCCGTCCGCGCCGAGCACGAGCGCCTGGTCCGGGAGGCCAAGGAGGGGCGCCGCCTGCGGCAGCGTCCGGTGGCCGCCCGCTTCCAGCGGCGCCCCGCGCGCCAGCGCGAATGCTGACGGACCGGCACCACGACGGTGCCGAGGGAGTTTCGGAGGGGGAGGCGCAGCAGGGGAGCGCCTCCCCCTCCGGGCGTTCGCCAGGGGAGATAACCCCTCGGCCCGCCACCTCCGGCTATGGCATGCTCGCCTCCATGCAGCAGATATCGGTGAGTCCCGTCTTCGTCGGCCGCGGCAGCGAGATCACCGAACTGACCGACGCGCTGCGCCGGGCCGGCTCCGGCAGCCCGCAGGCCGTGCTGATCGGCGGCGAGGCGGGCGTCGGCAAGACCCGGCTGCTGGAGGAGTTCCTGGAGCGGGCCGCCGCCGGGGGAGCGGTCACCACGCTCGGCGGCTGCCTGGAGATCGGCGCCGAGGGCCTGCCGTACGCCCCGCTGGCCGCCGCGCTGCGCCGGCTGCACCGCTCGCTGGGCGCCGAGCTGGAGGCCGCTGCGGTCGGCAGCGAGGGGCACCTGGCCCGGCTGCTGCCCGAGTTCGGCGAGGCCGACAGTGAACCCAACGACGAGTACGGCCGGGCCCGGCTGTTCGAGCACACCGCGAGGCTGTTCGAGCGGCTCGGCGCGGAGCGTACCCTCGTGTTCGCCGTCGAGGACCTGCACTGGTCCGACCGCTCCACCCGCGAACTGCTCGCCTTCCTGGTCCGCACCCTGCACCGGTCCCGGGTGCTGCTGGTCGCCACCTACCGCTCCGACGACCTGCACCGCCGCCACCCGCTGCGCCCCTTCCTGGCCGAGCTCGAACGGCTGCGCACCGTCCAGCGGCTGGAGCTGGAGCGGTTCGGCCGCGGCGAGGTCGCCGCCCAGCTGGCCGGCATCCTCGGCACCGCCGACCCCGACCGGAAGCTGGTGGACCGCATCCACCGCCGCTCCGAGGGGAACCCGTTCTTCGTCGAGGAGCTGGCCACCGCCTTCGAGGACGGCTGCGGCGCAGGGCTCACCGACTCGCTGCGCGACATCCTGCTGGTCCGGGTGGAGAGCCTGGTCGAGGAGGCCCAGCGGGTGGTGCGGATCGCCGCCGAGGGCGGCTCGCACGTCGAGCACGCCCTGCTGGCGGCCGTCCTGGACGACGACGAGGAGGCGCTGATCGAGGCGCTGCGGGCGGCCGTCGGCGCCAACATCCTGCGCCCGGACGGCGAGGGCGAGGGCTACCGCTTCCGGCACGCGCTGGTCCGCGAGGCGGTCTCGGACGACCTGCTGCCCGGTGAACGGCACCGGATCAACCGCAAGTTCGCGCTCGCCGTGGAGGCGCAGCCGCAGCTGGTCTCCTGCGACGCCCTGCCCGCCCGGCTGGCCAACTACTGGTACCACGCGCACGACCCGGCCCGCGCCCTGCCGACCGCCCTGGACGCCGCCCGGGCGGCCCGCCGCCGCAACGCCTTCGCCGAGCAACTGGGCATGCTGGAACGGGCCCTGGAACTGTGGGACATGGTCTCCGAGGAGGTGCTGGCGCACACCCTGCGCCCGTACGACTGGGCCGAGACCTACCCGCCGGGCTCCTGCGACCACAGCACCGCCGACGGGGACTGCGACCGGATCCAGCTGGTCGACGTGCTGGCCGAGGCGGTGGTCGCGGCCCGGCGCTGCGGCGACCGCGAGCGCGGCCTGAGCCTCGCCAGGCGGGGGCTGCGGCTGGTCGACGAGGCCGTGCACCCGGTGCGCGCGGCCTGGTTCCGGATCAACCGGGCCCGGATGCTGGGCAATCTGCGCCGTTCCGGCGACGACGAGGAGATCCTGCACGCGCACCGGCTGGTCGACCACCTGCCGCCGTCCGCCGTCCAGGCCGAGGTGTTCGCGCTCGGCGCCGGGGTGGCGATGCTCAAGAAGCCCGGCCCCGAGCACATCGAGCTGGCCGAGCGGGCGATCCGGATCGCCCAGGAGGTCGGCGCGCACTCCGTCGAGGTGCACGCCCGGATGACGCTCGGCGGCCTGCGCTACGACGTGCACGGCGATGCCGACGGCGGGCTGGCCGAACTGGCCGGGGCGGTCGAGGCGGCCCGCCGGCTGGGCGTGCCCGACCTGCTGCTGCGCGGCGTCAACAACCTGGCCAGCATGCAGCGCGGGGTGGGCCGGGCCGAGGAGGCGGTGGTGCTGGCCCGTGAGGGCCTGGTCTACGCGGACGGCAACGGCCTGCTGCGCAACATCGGCACCATCCTGACCGGCAACCTGGCCGAGGCGCTGACCGACCTGGGGCGGATCCGGGAGGCCGCCGAGGTGCTCGACGCCTGCGAGCTGACCAGCCTGACCGGCACCCACGCCGAGTTCCTGGACCGGATGCGCGGCGACCTCGCGCTGCTGCGCGGGGACCTGGCCGGCGCGGCGACCATGCTGGCGCAGGCCCGGTCGGCCAACCGGGTCGGCCAGCTCCAGCACAGCGTGCCGATCAGCCGGCTGGCGGTGCGGATCGCCGCGCTCGCCGGTCGGCCGCTGGAGGCCCGGGAGGAACTGCTCACCGCGCTGGCGGAGGAGGGGCGGCTCGGCCACGAGTCCGACGTGTACCCGCTGCTGGTCGAGGCCGCCACGGTGGAGGCGGACAGCCGGGGCCTGCCGGAGGCCGCGGCGGGCCGGGCCGAGGCACTGGCCGCGATCGCCGCGCGGGCGGCCCGGCTGCGGCCGCGGGCGCCGATGCACCACGGCTGGGCCCGGCTGCTGGAGGGCGAACTGGCCCGCGCCGAGGCCGCCGACACCCCGGAGCAGTGGGCCGCCGTGGTCGCCGCGCTGCGGCCGACCGGGCTGCCGTACCCGCTGGCGGTCGCCCTGCTGCGGGCCGGCGAGGCCGAGGTGCTGGCCGGGCGGCGCGAGGCCGGGGCCGAACTGCTGCGCGAGGCGCGGGAACTGGCCACCGTCCGGGGCGACCGTCCGCTGCTGGCGGAGGTCGCGGGCCTGGCCGAGCGGGCCGGGCTGACGCTGACCCCGGTGGCGGCCGCGCGCCCGGCCGCCGGGCTGGCCGCGACCCCGCCCGCCGGGGAGTCCTTCGGCCTCACCCCCCGTGAGCGGGACGTGCTCCGGTTGCTGGCGCGGGGCTGGAGCAACCGGCAGATCGCGGAGGAGCTGTACATCTCTCCGAAGACCGCGAGCGTGCACGTTTCCAACATCCTGGGCAAGCTCGCGGTCACCGGCCGGGGTGAGGCGGCAGCGCTGGCGCACCGGCTGCGGCTGTTCCCGGACGATCCGGCGTAGGCCCTGTCCCCCCGGGCCTCCCGCTGACCCGAGCGCCCGGCGCCGGGCCTCCTGACCGTCTCCGGTCCGGGCGGCCCGGGGCCGGGCGCCGTCGCGTGCTCCCGTGCGCGCCGCGTGAGCCCCTGGTCGCGCGCCGCCGCCAACCGGGCCGATCCGCCGGAATCGGGTGCATTTCCCCACTCCCTCGCCATTACTCTAAGTTGAGTGCATGTGTCATTGAGTGACGGATTTGGTGTAGGGTCCCGATCGGGAACATCGGTGCGGTGTGGTGACCGGAAGGCCGCCCACCCCCTGGGCCTCCGTCCTGACGGGGCGCCAGGCCACCGCGTACGACCGAGAGGCGCGCGGCCGGTGGCCCGTGGCCGGGGCGCCAGGCCCCGGGCCGGAGGGGGAGAGGCCGAGTGAGCTCCACCGATACGGTGCTGCCCGGGGCCGGACGGCCGGGCGTGCCACCCGCCGACGCGTCCGAGCCCGACACGTCCGCGCCCGGCGCAGCCGCAGCCGGCCCGCCCGCTCCCGGCCGGCGCGGCCCGCTGAGCCGGCTCCGGGAGAGCCGGACGCTGCCCGGCCTCGTCCTCGGCGCGCTCTGCCTGGCCTACGCCCTGGGCGCCGCCACTGGCTGGGGATCCTTCCAACTCTCCATCTTCATGGGCGACTTCGGCCTGGCCGCGGCGGCGCTCGCGGCCGCGCTGTCCTGCCTGGTGTACGGCTGCACAGCCGGCGGGCGCGCCCGCCCGGCCTGGCTGCTGTTCGGCCTCTCCTCGCTCATGGTGGCCTGCGGCAACGGCACCTGGGGCTGGTACGAACTGGTCGCCCGCAGCCCGCTGCCGCAGGACTCGCTCGCCGAGTACGCCTTCCTGCTGTTCTCCCCGCTCGCCATCACCGGTGTCCTGGTGCTCGCCCAGCGCCCGCGCTCGGCCGCCGGCTGGCTCTGCCTGCTGCTCGACGGCTGGCTGATCGCCGGCTCGCTGTTCACCCTCAGCTGGAGCCTGGCGCTCGGCCGGATCGCCGCCGGCGAGGTCGGCTCGCCACTGCGGCTGGCCCTCAACCTGGCCTACCCGGTGCTGGACATCCTGCTGGTCAGCCTGGTCGTCGGGCTGCGCTTCGGCGGCCGGGACGGCAACCGGGCGGCCGTGCACACCGCGATGGTGGCGCTGGCCGTCACCGTCCTGTGCGACGCCCTGTTCACCTCCCCGGAGCTGCGCAGCAGCTACCGCTCGGGCGAACTGCTGGACGCCGGCTGGTTCTCCGGCAGCCTGCTGCTGGCCTGGGCGCCGTGGTCGCCGCGCTGGCGCCGCCCGCTGCGCGAGCACCCCTCGGCCGGAGGCCTGCCGCGCCGCCGGGTGGCCACCACGTTCAGCGCGCTCACCCCGTACGCGGCCGCCGCGGTGTGCACCGCCGGGATCCTCTACAACGCCCTCGGCGGGCGGGAATTGGACCGGGTGGTGGCCGCGGCGGCCTGCACCGTCGGCCTGGCGCTCATCCTGCGCCAGGGCGTGATGCTGCTCGACAACCTCTCGCTCGCCCAGGAACTCGCCCACAAGGAGGCGCACTTCCGCTCCCTGGTGCAGGGCTCCAGCGACGTCATCATGATCGCCGGCGCCAACGGCGTGCTCTCCTACGTCTCCCCGGCCGCACTCGGCGTCTACGGGCGGGACCCGGAGGAACTGGTCGGCGGAAACCTGCTGGACCTGGTCCACCCGGAGGACGTGGACCGGGTGCTCGCCGAGGTCCGCCGCTACCTGGCGAGGGTCCGGCTCACCGCCCACCGCTCCCCGGGCACCGCCGAGCCGTCCGCCCGGGTGGAGTGCCGGATCAGCTCCGGCGGCGGCGAGTGGCTGCACGTCGAGTCGACGGTCAGCCGGCACCGTGACGGCCTGATCCTCAACAGCCGGGACGTGACCGAACGCGTGATACTCCAGGCCCAGTTGCAGCACAACGCCTTCCACGACCCGCTCACCGACCTGCCCAACCGGGCGCTGTTCGCCCAGCGGCTGCGGGCCGCCCTCGGCGCCCGCGGCCAGCAGGGCGAGGGCGGCGCCGGTGTCGCGGTGCTCTTCCTCGACCTGGACGGCTTCAAGGCGGTCAACGACACGGCCGGCCACCAGGTGGGCGACGAACTGCTGGTGCAGGCGGCCCGCCGGCTCCAGGGGGCCGTCCGCTGCGGGGACACCGTCGCCCGGTTCGGCGGCGACGAGTTCGCCGCGCTGGTCTGCGGCCCGCTCGGCCGGCTCCAGGTCCAGGAGCTCGCCGAACGGCTGCGGATCGCGCTCTCCGAGCCGTACTGGATCGGCGGCGCCGAACTCGGTGTCGCCGCCAGCATCGGCATCGCCTTCGGCACCCCCGAACGCGGCCCGGCCGCCGACCCGAGGGCGGCCACCGACGAGCTGATGCGCAACGCCGACCTCGCGATGTACCGGGCCAAGTCCGAGGGCAAGGGCCGGGTGGTGCTCTACAACCCCGCGATGCGGGCCGATCTGGAGCGCCGCACCGAACTGGAGGAGCGGCTGCGGGCCGCCGTCCGGGAGGGCGGCTTCACCCTGCTCCACCAGCCCGTGGTGGACCTCGGCAGCGGCGCGGTGACCGGCGTCGAGGCGCAGGCCCGCTGGCGTTCGGCGGGCGGCCTGCTGCTCACTCCGGCCGAGTTCCTGCGCTCGGCCGACCACGGCGACGCGGCCACCCGGTTCTCCCGCTGGCTGGTCCAGGAGGCGGTGACGGCCGCGGCCAACCGGCGCGGCCAGTCCGGCCGCAGCCGCAGCGGCCCCGCGCCCGTCCCGGTCGCCGTCCGGCTCTCCACCGAGCGGCTGTGCTCGCCCGGCCTGTACGAGACGGTGGCCGCGGCGCTGCGCGACAGCCGGCTGCCGGCCGGCGAGCTGGTGATCGAGGTGGCCCGGATGGGCCCGGACTCGCTCGCCGACGAACTCGGCCGCCGGCTGGCCGCGTTGCGCCGGCTCGGGGTCACCACCGTGCTGGCCGGCTACGGCGCCGGCAGCGGTTCGCTCGGCGAGCTGGCCCGGCTGCCCCTGGACGGCCTCAAGCTGGACCGCACGCTGGTGCAGGACCTCGGGGAGTCCGCGCTCAGCCGCACGCTCGCCGGGCACGCCCTGCGGCTCGGCCACGACCTCGGCCTGGTCACCGGCGCCGAGGGGGTGGACCTGCCCCGCCAGGTCGCCGCGCTCCAGGAGCTGGGCTGCCGGCAGGGCCAGGGTTCGGCCTTCGCGCCGCCGCTGGACGAGACCCGGCTGCGCCGGGCGCTGGTGCGCCGAGGCTACCCGCTGCCCAGACCGCTCGGCTCGGTCTCGGCCCGGCGCGCGTACCTGGCCACGGAGGCCCGGACGGGTGGCCGCGGGGAGGGCGGCGGGGGGCGTGTCGTGCATCACCACGGTGCCCCCGACCTGCCCGAACGCCGCGCGGTGACCGGTCCAGGGCCAGGTCCGCATGGCGAGACGGTCATCCCACCTGCTTGACACGTGCCCCCGGACAGGAGGAGGGTCGTTGCCATGCGCACCCGAATTCTCGTACTTGGCGGGCGCGTCGGCTGAGCGGGTTCACACCCCCCGCTTGTGACAGACCGACGCGCCACCCCTCGCATGCCCTTGGCACGAGGGGTTTTTTGTTGCACTGACGCTGTTCCACCACCGCAAGACCCCTGGCCCCGACCGCCCGATCCGCCCCGATTCGCGGGGAGGAAGCGGGACGATTGAGGCAGAGCCGGCGATCGGCCCGAAACCGGGACCCCACCCTCGCACCACCGGGGCCCGAAACCACCGGGCCGGCACATTCCGAGAAGAGACAGGCAGATGACTGAGCACGCCGCATCCCCCCGCCGCGGGGACACCACGGCCGCCCACGCTCCCGCTCCCCAGCACGTCGTCGAAACCATGACCGGCGCCCAGTCGCTCATCCGCTCGCTGGAGGCCGTGGGCGCCGACACCGTCTTCGGCATCCCGGGCGGGGCCATCCTTCCCGCGTACGACCCGCTGATGGACTCGGCCAAGGTGCGCCACATCCTGGTCCGCCACGAGCAGGGCGCCGGCCACGCCGCCACCGGATACGCCCAGGCCACCGGCCGGGTCGGGGTCTGCATGGCCACCTCCGGCCCGGGCGCGACCAACCTGGTGACCCCGATCGCCGACGCCTACATGGACTCCGTGCCGATCGTCGCGATCACCGGCCAGGTCTCCTCCAAGGCGATCGGCACCGACGCCTTCCAGGAGGCGGACATCTGCGGCATCACCATGCCGATCACCAAGCACAACTACCTGGTCACCGACCCCGCCGAGATCCCCCGGGTGATCGCCGAGGCGTTCCACATCGCCGCCACCGGCCGCCCCGGCCCCGTCCTGGTCGACATCGCCAAGGACGCGCTCCAGGCCACCACCACCTTCCGCTGGCCGGTCGAGCTCTCGCTGCCCGGCTACCGCCCGGTCACCAAGCCGCACGCCAAGCAGATCCGCGAGGCCGCGAAGATGCTGGTGGGCGCCAAGCGCCCGGTGCTGTACGTCGGCGGCGGCGTGATCAAGGCACAGGCCACCACCGAGCTGCGGATCCTCGCCGAGCTGACCGGCGCCCCCGTGGTCACCACCCTGATGGCGCTCGGCGCCTTCCCCGACAGCCACCCGCAGCACCTGGGCATGCCCGGCATGCACGGCTCCGTCCCGGCCGTCACCGCGCTGCAGAAGGCCGACCTGCTGTTCACCCTCGGCGCCCGCTTCGACGACCGCGTCACCGGCAAGCTGGACGGCTTCGCCCCGCACGCCAAGGTCGTCCACGCGGACATCGACCCGGCCGAGATCGGCAAGAACCGCCCCGCCGACGTGCCGATCGTCGGCGACGCCCGCGAGGTGCTGGCCGATCTGATCGTCGCCGTCCAGGCCGAGTTCGACGCCGGACACAAGGGCGACTACTCGCAGTGGTGGGAGAAGCTCGACGAGTGGAAGAAGACCTACCCGCTGGGCTACGAGCCCGCCCCGGGCGGCCGCCTCTCCCCGCAGCAGGTCATCGAGCGGATCGGCCGACTGGTCGGCCCCGAAGCGATCTACGCCGCGGGCGTCGGCCAGCACCAGATGTGGAGCTCGCAGTTCATCCGCTTCGAGAAGCCGGGCACCTGGCTCAACTCGGGCGGCGCGGGCACCATGGGCTACGCCGTCCCCGCCGCGATGGGCGCCAAGGCCGGCCGGCCGGACACCGCGGTCTGGGCCATCGACGGCGACGGCTGCTTCCAGATGACCAACCAGGAACTGGCCACCTGCGCCCTGAACGACATCCCGATCAAGGTCGCGGTCATCAACAACGGCTCGCTCGGCATGGTCCGCCAGTGGCAGACGCTGTTCTACAACCAGCGCTACTCCAACACCGTGCTGCACGCCGGCCCCGACCACGACGGCATCGCGCCGCCGGCCCAGGGCACCCGGATCCCCGACTTCGTCCTGCTGTCCGAGGCGATGGGCTGCGTCGGCCTGCGCTGCGAGCGCCCCGAGGACCTGGACGCCGTCATCAAGCAGGCCATGGAGATCAACGACCGCCCGGTCGTCATCGACTTCATCGTCCACCAGGACGCCATGGTCTGGCCGATGGTCGCGGCCGGCACCAGCAACGACGAGATCCAGTTCGCCAAGGGCGTCCGCCCCGACTTCGGCGACGACCTCGACTAACGCCCCCCTTCAACTCCAGAGCGCCTGAGGAACCCCATGTCCAAGCACACCCTCTCCGTCCTGGTCGAGAACAAGCCCGGCGTGCTCGCCCGCATCGCCGCCCTGTTCTCCCGTCGGGGCTTCAACATCGACTCCCTCGCCGTCGGCCCGACCGAGCATCCGGACGTGTCCCGGATGACCATCGTGGTCAACGTCGAGGACCTCCCGCTGGAACAGGTCACCAAGCAGCTCAACAAGCTCGTGAACGTGATAAAGATCGTCGAACTCGACCAGTCCGCTGCGATCCAGCGGGAACTGGTCCTGGTGAAGGTCCGCGCCGACAACGAGACCCGGTCGCAGATCGTCGAGATCGTCCAGCTGTTCCGTGCCAAGACGGTCGACGTGTCCCCGGACGCGGTGACCATCGAGGCCACCGGAAGCTCGGACAAGCTGGAGGCCATGCTCCGGATGCTGGAGCCTTACGGCATCAAGGAGTTGGTCCAGTCCGGCCTGGTCGCCATCGGGCGCGGCGCCCGTTCGATCACGGACCGCTCGTTGCGCGCCCTCGACCGCAGCGCCTGAGCACCCCCGAGACGCAGGCCGTCTCACACCCTGAAGCACCGCCCCACGCCCCCGCCGGTACGCCTACCGTAGAGAACGCGTACCCGGCAACCATCACGCAAGGAGATGTGCCCCCGTGGCCGAGCTGTTCTACGAAGACGACGCCGACCTGTCCATCATCCAGGGCCGCAAGGTCGCGGTCATCGGCTACGGCAGCCAGGGCCACGCCCACGCGCTGTCCCTGCGCGACTCCGGCGCCGACGTCCGGGTCGGCCTGAAGCCGGAGTCCAAGTCCCGTGCCAAGGCGGAGGAGGCCGGCCTGCGCGTCGTCACCCCGGCCGAGGCCGCGGCCGAGGCCGACGTCATCATGATCCTGGTGCCGGACCCGATCCAGGCCGACGTCTACGAGGCCGACATCGCCCCGCACCTGAAGGCCGGCGACGCCCTGTTCTTCGGCCACGGCCTGAACATCCGCTTCGGCTTCATCAAGCCCCCGGCGGACGTCGACGTCTGCATGGTCGCCCCGAAGGGCCCGGGCCACCTGGTCCGCCGCCAGTACGAGGAGGGCCGCGGCGTCCCCGCGATCGTCGCCGTCGAGCAGGACGCCTCCGGCAAGGCCTTCGACCTGGCGCTGTCCTACGCCAAGGGCCTGGGCGCCACCAAGGCCGGCGTCATCAAGACCACCTTCACCGAGGAGACCGAGACCGACCTGTTCGGTGAGCAGGCCGTCCTCTGCGGTGGCACAGCCGCCCTGGTGAAGGCCGGTTTCGAGACCCTGGTCGAGGCCGGCTACCAGCCGGAGATCGCCTACTTCGAGTGCCTGCACGAGCTGAAGCTCATCGTCGACCTGATGTACGAGGGCGGCCTGGAGAAGATGCGCTGGTCGGTCTCCGAGACCGCCGAGTGGGGCGACTACGTCACCGGCCCGCGGATCATCACCGACGCCACCAAGGCCGAGATGCGCAAGGTCCTCGCCGAGATCCAGGACGGCACCTTCGCCAACACCTGGATCGCCGAGTACAAGGCCGGTCTGCCCAAGTACAACGAGTACAAGAAGGCCGACGAGGACCACCTGCTGGAGACCACCGGCAAGAAGCTGCGCTCGCTGATGAGCTGGGTCGACGACAAGGCCTGAACCGGCCTCGGGCTCTGCCCGATTTTGTAACTTCCTTGTACAAGTAGGCTGCTCTCGTCCGGGTGATTTCGCCGGACGGGAGCAGCCTGGTACCCAGCCCGTCGATACACTCCGAGTGCGCGTCAGGCCCACAGCGTCGTGCGTCTACCTACGCGGCATGCCACCTTCCCCCCGCCGTCCACGCCACCCACGTGCCGGGGAGAACCGCAGAGTTAAGGACACACTGTCGTGAGCACTGTGACATCCAAAACCGCCGTCGTCCTGATCGCCGAAGAGCTGTCGCCCGCCACCGTCGACGCCCTCGGCCCCGACTTCGAGATCCGCCACTGCAACGGCGCCGACCGCACCGAGCTGCTCGGCGCGATCGCCGACGTCGACGCGATCCTGATCCGCTCCGCCACCAAGGTCGACGCGGAGGCGCTGGCCGTCGCCCGCAAGCTCAAGGTGGTCGCCCGGGCCGGGGTCGGCCTGGACAACGTGGACGTCGCCGCCGCCACCAAGGCCGGCGTGATGGTCGTGAACGCGCCGACCTCCAACATCGTCACCGCCGCCGAACTCGCCTGCGGCCTGCTGATCTCCGTCGCCCGCAACATCGCGCCGGCCAACGCCGCGCTCAAGCAGGGCGAGTGGAAGCGCAACAAGTACACCGGCGTCGAGCTGAGCGAGAAGACCCTCGGCGTCGTCGGCCTCGGCCGGATCGGCGTCCTGGTCGCCCAGCGGATGTCCGCGTTCGGCATGAAGATCGTCGCGTACGACCCCTACATCCAGGCCGCCCGCGCCGCCCAGATGGGCGTCAAGCTGGTCACCCTGGAGGAGCTGCTGGAGGTCTCGGACTTCATCACCGTCCACCTCCCCAAGACCCCCGAGACCATCGGCCTGATCGGCGACGAGGCGCTGCACAAGGTCAAGCCGACCGTGCGCATCGTCAACGCCGCCCGCGGCGGCATCGTGGACGAGGAGGCGCTCGCCAACGCCCTGCGCGACGGCCGGGTGGCCGGCGCCGGCCTGGACGTGTACACCAAGGAGCCGTGCACCGACTCCCCGCTGTTCGGCTTCGACAACGTGGTCGCCACCCCGCACCTGGGCGCCTCCACCGACGAGGCGCAGGAGAAGGCCGGCATCGCCGTCGCCAAGTCGGTGCGCCTGGCGCTGGCCGGCGAGCTGGTGCCGGACGCCGTCAACGTCCAGGGCGGCGTGATCGCCGAGGACGTGCGCCCGGGCCTGCCGCTGGCCGAGAAGCTCGGCCGGATCTTCACCGCGCTGGCCGGCGAGGTCGCCGTCCGGCTCGACGTCGAGGTCCGCGGCGAGATCACCCAGCACGACGTGAAGGTGCTCGAACTGTCCGCGCTGAAGGGCGTGTTCGAGGACGTGGTGGCGGAGACGGTGTCCTACGTCAACGCCCCGCTGTTCGCCCAGGAGCGCGGCGTCGAGGTCCGCCTGACCACCTCCAGCGAGAGCGCCGAGCACCGCAACGTGATCACCGTCCGCGGCACGCTCGCGAACGGCGAGGAGATCGCCATCTCCGGCACCCTGGCCGGCCCGAAGCAGACCCAGAAGATCGTCGGCGTGGACGCCTTCGACGTGGACGTCGCGCTCACCGACCACATGGCCTTCTTCAAGTACGAGGACCGCCCCGGCGTGGTCGGCGTGCTCGGCCGCCACCTCGGCGACGCCGGCATCAACATCGCCGGCATGCAGGTCGCCCGCGACGGCGGCGGCGCGCTCGCCTCCATCACCGTGGACAGCCAGATCCCGCAGGACGTGCTGTCGGCGATCGCCGCCGAGATCGGCGCCCGCTTCGCCCGCTCGGTCGACCTGGGCGCCTGAGCTCGACGCCCCCCGGGCGGCGCCCGTCTCAGATACTAGGAAATCCAAGTATTCGTGCAGACACGGCCCGGGCCCGGTCGTACCGTGGAAGGGCGATACGGCGTGCCGACCCTGTAGACAGGGCGTTCGGCCCGTGTCCGCGTGCGCCTTCACGGGCAGGCGATCCCTGCCCCCGCGCGTACCCCTCCCCTCCCGCGCCCTCTTCGGGGCGCCGCTTCCAAGGAGCCCGGTATGCCCCTCACCGCCGACCGCCACGCCACTGCCACCCCCGCCGCCACCCCCGTCCGCGCCCCGCGCCGGCGCCGGGCCGCCGAGCGGAACCCCTTCGCCGCCGCCGCGCTGCAGCGGGCGCTGGACCGCCGCGACAACGGCGGCTCGACCGGGCACCTCTGACGGGAACCCCTGGCGGGCCTGTCTGTCAGGGGTCGTCGGACGGCCCTCCTCGGGGGGCTTCTCCGACCCGGCCGTTCATCCGCCGAATAGGCCGCTCGGGCTGCCGTCAGGTCACCCGGTCGAGTGCAACCGGCGTCCGTCCGAGGGAAGTTGCTCGCGCTCGCCGGCGCGATCATCCTAATTTGGGGCCCCCGGAAGGGTGATCGACGTTCGCGCGGGCGGGCGTCAGCGACACGGTGTGCGGATCAGTCCCCCTGCCGGGGGAGAGGGCCCAGTGCGCCTGCCATCCGTCCGCCGACCCATCACCCGGATCGGCCTCACCCTGGCCGTGCTGGCCGGGAGCGCGGCGCTCGCCGCCACCCCGGCCTCCGGCGGGCCCCCGACGGAGCCGTCGAGGGCCGGCCGAACGGCCACCGTCCTGCTCGAACTCGGCACCGAGCCGGCCGGCCCCGCCTGGCGGCGCGCCGCCGACGGGGCCCGGCGGGCCCAGCGCTCCCCGGAGGCCGCCCGCCGGGAGGCCGCCGACGCCGGCGCCGCCCAGCGCGCCAAGGCCGGCGAAGCCCTCGACCGGCTCGCCGCGGCCGTCCACCGGGCGGCGCCCACCGCCGGCGAGCTCTACCGCACCCGCACCCTGCTCACCGGCCTCGCCGTCAACGCGCCCGCCGACCGGCTGCCCGCCCTGCGCGCGCTGCCCGGCGTCCGGGCCGTCCACCCGATCGTCCGCAAACAGCGGGACAACGCCTACTCCGTCCCGCTGATCGGCGCCCCGCAGGTCTGGGCCGGCGCGACCGGCGACGGCAACACCGGCCAGGGGGTGCGGATCGGCATCATCGACAGCGGCATCGACTACACCCACGCCGACTTCGGCGGCCCCGGCACCGAGGCCGCCTTCCGCTCCGTCGAACGCGGCAAGCCGGCCCCGCCCGAGCTGTTCCCCAACGCCAAGGTGATCGGCGGCAAGGACCTGGTCGGCGACGACTACAACCCCGACCCGTCCTCCCCCCACCACCAGCCCGTCCCGCACCCCAGCGACAACCCGATCGACTGCGACCGCAACGGGCACGGCACCCACGTCGCCGGCACCGCCGCCGGCTACGGCGTCACCGCCGACGGCCACCCGTACACCGGCCCCTACCGGCCCGGACTCGACCCCGCCGGGTTCAAGGTCGGCCCCGGCGCCGCCCCCGGCGCCCAGCTGTACGCGATCCGGGTCTTCGGCTGCGACGGCTCCACCGACCGGCTCGCCCAGGCCCTCGACCTCGCCGCCGACCCCAACGGCGACGGAGACCTCGGCGACCGCCTCGACGTCGTCAACCTCTCCCTCGGCAGCCGCTTCGGCAACCCCGACGACACCGACGCCCTCGCCGTCGACCGGCTCGCCGCCCTCGGCACCGTCGTGGTCGCCGCCGCCGGCAACGACGGCGACGTCTACGGCATCGGCGGCAGCCCCGGCACCGCCGCCCGGGCCATCGCCGTCGCCGCCTCCGTCGACCCGCACAGCGACACCGACGGCCTCACCGTGCTCGCCCCCGCCAGCCTGGCCGGCATCGTCCCGGCCCACTGGAGCGAGCGCTACCAGGGCTGGTCCAGCGCCGACGTCAGCGGCCAACTCGCCCTGCCCGCCGACCAGTCCGACGGCTGCGCCGCCTACAGCGAAGCCGACCGGCAGCGGCTCGCCGGAAAGATCGCCGTCCTCACCTGGCGCACCCGCGACACCGAACGGGCCTGCAACTCCGGCCCCCGCGCCGACCACGCCGCCGACGCCGGTGCGATCGGCGCCCTCTACGCCGCCGACACCGACCACCTCGCCGAGATCTCCGGCAACGACCGCATCCCGGCCGCCCTGCTCGCCCACGCCGACGGCGAACGGCTCCGGCAGGCCGCCGCGGCCGGGCCGGTCGAGATCCGCCTCGCCGCCCCCGGCAACCCGCTGCACGGCTCCGTCTCCCAGAACCAGCCCGCCCGCACCGACACCCTCACCGACTTCTCCTCCCGCGGCATCGGCGTCCCCGGCATCGTCAAACCCGACCTCGCCGCCCCCGGCGAGACCATCTGGTCCGCCCTCGTCGGCAGCGGCAGCGGCGGCCAGCGCGAGGACGGCACCTCGATGGCCACCCCGCACATCACCGGCCTCGCCGCCCTCGTCCGCGCCGCCCACCCCGACTGGCCGGTCGAACAGCTCAAGGCCGCGCTCATGAACACCGCCGTCGACACCTGGCTCGGCGACGACCACGGCGGACCGGTCTACGGCCCCGAGCGCACCGGCGGCGGCCGCGCCCAGGTCGACCGGGCCGTCCACACCCCCGTCGTCGCCTACGCGGCCGGCGACGGAGCGGCCGAAGGCAGCGTCGGCGTCTCCTACGGGCCGGTCGAGATCGCCGGGCCGACCGCCCTCGGCCGCGACATCGAGGTGCGCAACCACGCGGACCGGCCGTTGAGCTACCGCACCGGCTACGCGGCCGCCACCGAACTGCCCGGCGCCACCTTCGAGGTGACGCCGGACCAGGTCGACGTCCCGGCCGGCGGCACCGCGCGGGTGCACGTCACCCTCGCCGTCCCCGGGGAACTGGGCCGGGCCCCCGACCCCACCATCGACACCCTGCAGAACGGCAAGGCCCGCAGCTACCGCGCCGAACTCTCCGGCCGCGTCCTGCTCACCCCCGTCACCGACCCGGCCCTGCCCCAACTGCGCGTCCCCGTCCTCGCCGCCCCGCGCCCGGCCACCGACCTCACCGCCACCGCCGCCGCCCGCACCACCCGGGACGGCACCGTGCTGATGCTCGGCGGCAGCGCCGCCCCCGGCAACCGGCCCGGACTCGTCACCGCCCTCACCCTCGGCGGCGAAGGCACCCGCTGGGCCGACTGCCCGCCCGACAGCGAAGCCGCCGTCGGGCCCGGGGCCGGCATCCGGCCCGACGACGACGCCGAGCCGGCCGACCCCCCGCAGGACGTCTGCGTCCAGCACCCCGGCGACCGGGCCGCCAACCTGCGGGTCGTCGGGGCCGCCACCAGCTCCGACCTGCTCTACGTGGGCGCCCAGCTCTGGGCCCCGGCCGCCACCCCGGTCGGGCTCTACGGCGTCCGGGTCTCCCTGGACACCGACGGCGACGGCACCACCGACGTCATCCTCGAAGCCGACCGGCTGCGCAACAGCGACGTCCTCGTCTCCCGCGCCCTGGACGCCCGAACCGGCGCCGAACTCGACGTCCAGCCGCTCAACGGGCACTGGGGCGACACCGACACCGCCCTGCTGGACGGCGACGCCGTCGTCCTCCCCGTCCGGCTGAGCGCCCTCCCGGGCGTCCGGGAAGGCCACAGCACCATCCACTACGGCGTCTGGACCAGCACCGTCGCCCCCGGCACACCCGACCCGGCCGAGTCCTACTCCGCCATCGGCCTGCGCGGCACCCGCCCCGTCCTGGCCCTCGACGTCCTGCACCCCGCCGTCGACATCCGCGCCGGCCTCGGCGGCCCCGCGGCCCTCGTTACCCCGGTCCGGCCAGGCACCGTCCTCGACATCCGCCGCACCCCCGGCGACACCTCCCGCCTGCTCCTGCTCCACCACCTCAACCCCGCCGCCCACCGGAGCCAGGTGATCAGCCTCCCCTGACCGCACCCGTCCGAGGGGCGGCCCGCCGACCTGGCGGGCCGCCCCTCGCGCGTTGTGCCGCGCCTCGGTGGCGCGGGCCCACTTGCGGTGCCACCGGCGGTCGGCCGTGCCCGGCCCGGCCGCCTCAGGCCCGGTTGCGTCAGGCCCGGCCGCCTCAGCCTCGGTCGGCGGCCTGGGCGGCGAGCCGGCGGGTGCGGCGGGGGGCGCGGGTCGGGCGGCGGGAGAAGCGGGTGAAGACGGCGACCAGGGCGAGGGCGGCGGCGGTGGCGGAGCTGACGGTGAGGCCCTCGGTGAGACCGGGCGGGCGGAAGGAGCAGGCGATGCGGTCGGCGCCGGCGCCGAGCGGTACGCCGATCATGCCCAGGACGGGCGTCGGCGGGACGTACCGGCCGCCGCCCGCCGCGCAGGTCCAGCCCTCGGCGGCCGGGACGGACAGCAGCGCGGTGCCGGTGGAGCCGGCCGGGAGGGTCGCGGCGAGGGTGTGCCCGCGGGCCGTCACGCCGGTCGCGCCGGTGGCGGTGAGACGGGCGACGGCGGCGTCCAGGGCGCCGGGCCGCAGGCAGCCGATCGGACGGGCCGGGACCTGGCCGACCGTGTCGGAGCGCAGGGTCACCCGGACCGTCCCGTCCGCGGGGACCGGCCCCAGCCGGTGGATCGCGACGGCGGTGGTGGGCTGTTCGCCGTCGCTGCGGTAGGTGGTGCCGAGGCCGCTGACCGTGCCCCGGTACCAGACGCCGTGGAAGTAGGCCGTGCCGCCGGGGGTGCAGGCCGCGGTGAGGACGGTGCCCTCGGCGCCGCCGGGCAGCGACCAGCCGCTGGTGCCGTGCAGGGTGGGCGCCGGGCCGCCGGCCGGGACGGGCAGCGGGGCCTCGTACACCCGGCTGCCGAGCAGTGACTCCTGCCGGGACCAGACCGAGGAGGTGTCCGGCCGGGCGCCGGGCGGCAGCACGGTGACCAGCGGCGGTGCGGCGGCCCGTCCGGGGGTGAAGCCGGCCGGGGGCGGCCCGTCGTCGAGGTGGGCGCGGACGGCGAACAGGGCCTGCCCGACCGGGTCGGTGACGCTGGCGGTCTGCCGCCCGCCCGCCGTCCAGCCCGCGCCGAGGTCGTGCAGCAGCAGGGCGGCGACGGTCGGCAGGTAGCCGCTGAAGTAGCCGCCGCCCTGGCCGTCGAGCAGCAGCGGATCGTTGGTGGTGAAGGCGTGCGGGCCGGGGTCGCTGCGGCCCCGGGGCCAGTCGGCGCCGTCGCGCACCGCCGCGTACCCGGCCCGGACGGCGGCGGGGGAGGCGGGGTCGGCCGGGGCGGCGGCGAGCGCCGCGTACCCGGACCAGACGGCGTTGCCGAGCACCACGCCGGCCAGCACCCAGGTCGCCAGGGCGGTGGCCCGGCGGTCGGTGTGCCGGCGGTCGAGGGTCCAGAGCGCGGCGAGCAGGACGACCCCGCCGACGGCCAGCAGCGTCCAGGTGGAGGCGCGGACCGAGTGCCGGCCCGCCGCCAGCGCGGCGATCACCGCGACCACGGCGGCGCCGCCCAGCAGGGTCAGCCGGTCCGGCCGGTGCGCCAGCGACACCCAGCCCGCCAGCACCAGCAGGCCGCTGAGCACGAACGCGACCCGGTACGGCCCGCCGGCCGGGATCGCCAGACCGTGCCAGACCAGCACGGTCGGGGTCCAGACGAAGCTGAGCACCACCAGCACCAGCGCCCCGCACCAGACCGCCCGCTCCCGTACCCGCACCCGCCGGTTGAACGGCAGCCCGCACACCAGCAGCAGCCCCAGCAGGCCGATCGCGACGTCCGGCAGCGGCCGCCCGCCGTGGGTGGCGGGCAGCAACTGCGCGAGGTGCCCGCCGAGCCCGGACGGGCCGAGCGGCTGCACCGGGGACTCCGGCTGGGCGCCGTGCGCGGCCCGGACGGCGACGAACAGCACGGGCGAGGCGAGCAGGACACCGGTGGTGGCCATGGTGAAGGCCCGCCCGGTGACCCGGACCCGGTGGCGCACCGGCCGCGGGGTGGCGAACAGGCGGACGGCCAGCAGCAGCCCGGCCATCAGGGTGGCCAGCGCGGCGGTGTACAGGTTGCCGGCCCAGGCGAGGGTGACGCACAGCGAGCCGGCCACCCAGCGCCGCTCGCGCAGGCACCAGTCGGCGGCCAGGCCGAGCAGCGGCAGCGAGACCAGGCCCCAGAGCCACATCGGCGCCGCCCCGCCGACGTCGAGCACCCAGGCGCAGAGCCCGTACCCGACGGCGGCGAGCGCCCGCAGCCAGTGCGGGCCGGGGTGCAGCCGGCCGAGCAGGTGGGCCATCAGGGCGGTGCCGAGGCCGATGGTGGCGAGAGTGACCAGGAGGAGCGCGAGCCGGCCCTGGTCGCGGGGGAGGAGGGCGGTCGGCCAGGAGAACGGGTTCATCAGGTAGGCGAAGAAGTCGGCGAGGAACGGGACGCCGTAGCCGCTGTTCCAGTTGAACAGGAGGTCCCCGGCGGCCCGCCCGTGCAGCAGGTCCCACAGGTGGGCGTGGTACGGCAGGGCGGCCTCGCCCGCCCCCGTCGGCCACACCCCGCGCAGCCCCACCGCGAGCGCGTACCCGCCCGCCGCCAGCCCGGCCGCACTCCCGCAGACCAGCACCTCCCGCCGCCGCACGCCCATCTGCTGCTCGACCCCGTTTCCGCGAGGGATTGCCGGACCCCGCCACCCTAAGCGCGCCCCCCGCGCGGATCAGGCCCCCCGCGCTCCCTCGAAGGGGTGATGAGGTGGCAGCCCGGCGGATCGGCCTGCGACGGTGCCCCCGTGGAAAGGGAACTCGACCTTGCGATGCCGGAGTGGCTGCGCCCTCCGGCTACCGGCTACACCGCGGACGACCTGGATCGGCTACGGGATCTCCCGCCCCACACCGAGTTGCTCTTCGGTGGCCTGGTCTTCTCCGCCCGTCAGACAACGTTCCATGCCCGGACCACCAGCAGGCTGGATCAGCAACTGGCCGACCAGGTGCCGGACGGTTGGGAGGTCTGCTGCCGGATGGGGTTGAAGCTCGACACCCGTAACCGGCCGGAGCCCGATGTCATGGTCGTCGATGCCCGAGCGGACACCGGGCCCGATCAGACGTCCTGGCTGGCCCGGGATGTTCTGTTGGCCGTGGAAGTGGTCGAGGAGGCATCGGCGGAGCGGGACCGCGACGTCAAGCCGCGCAAGTACGCCGCTGCCGGGATCCGCTACTTCTGGCGTGTCGAGCGTGAGCAGCGTGAACCGGTGGTTTACGCCTACGAGTTGGATGAGGCTGCCGGCGATTACGTTCAGAGCGGGACTTTCCCTGGCAGCCTGACGGTTCAGCGGCCGTTTCCGTTGACGGTCACCCTGACCCGTCCGGATGGTGGACGCCGGGTGTCAGCCCCTGGGACACCGGAGTAGGGTCCGAGCATGTCTCGCACGATTCGTCTCGCAGTTGTCCCGGGTGACGGCATCGGCCAGGAAGTGGTGGCCGAAGGTCTCAAGGTCCTGGGTGCCGTGCTTCCCGCCGAGGTGAAGCTGGAGACCACCGAGTACGACCTCGGCGCCCGGCGCTACCACCGGACCGGGGAGACCCTGCCGGACAGCGTGCTGGCCGAGCTGAAGTCGCACGACGCGATCCTGCTGGGCGCCATCGGCGACCCGAGCGTGCCGTCGGGCGTGCTGGAGCGGGGGCTGCTGCTGAAGCTGCGGTTCGCCTTCGACCACCACATCAACCTGCGTCCGGGCCGCCTGTTCCCCGGGGTGAAGTCCCCGCTGGCCGGTGAGCCGACCATCGACTTCGTGGTGGTCCGCGAGGGCACCGAGGGCCCGTACGTCGGCAACGGCGGCTCGCTGCGCACCGGGACGCCGCAGGAGGTGGCCACCGAGGTCAGCCTGAACACCGCGTTCGGCATCGAGCGCGTGGTGCGCGACGCCTACCGCCGGGCCCAGGCGCGTCCGCGCAAGAAGCTGACGCTGGTGCACAAGAACAACGTGCTGGTGCACGCCGGGCACCTGTGGTCGCGGATCTTCGCGGAGGTCGGCCGGGAGTTCCCGGAGGTGACCACCGACTACCTGCACGTCGACGCGGCGACGATCTTCTTCGTCACCCAGCCGGAGCGCTTCGACGTCATCGTCACCGACAACCTGTTCGGCGACATCCTGACCGACCTGGCCGCCGCCGTCACCGGCGGGATCGGCCTGGCCGCGAGCGGCAACATCAACCCGGGCGGCGAGTTCCCGTCGATGTTCGAGCCGGTGCACGGTTCGGCGCCGGACATCGCGGGCCAGGGCAAGGCCGACCCGACGGCCACCGTGCTGTCGGTCGCCATGCTGCTGGAGCACCTGGGCTTCGCCGCCGAGGCCGCCCGGGTGGAGGCCGCCGTCGCGGCGGACCTGGCCGAGCGCACCGGCACCCGCAGCACCTCCGCGGTCGGCGACGCGCTGGTCACCCGAGTAGCCGGCTGACGGGCCGGATCCGCTTGACGGACTCCGGCCCACGGGCCGGGGCCGACAACGGTCGCGGCCCGGCGGGCCGCACCACATAACCGCAGCTTGCAGCTCCCCAAGGAGCGGGCAGCTGTTCGGCACGGCCCTCTGGATGCGAGTATCGACAGTGGGTCGTGCCGTTGTGCGTTCGTTCCGGTGCTGGTTGGCCGCGGCGGGCACCCGGCGGTGGCGGCCCGGACCTACCCCACGGTGAAGGAAACAGCCATGAGCACGCCCACCCAGGCGCCCATCACGTTCGACCTCAAGCCTTCCGCCCACCCGCTGCCCACCGCGGAGCGCGAGGCCCGGCTGATCAACCCCGGCTTCGGCCGGGTCTTCACCGACCACATGGTCACCATCCGTTGGACCGAGGGCGTGGGCTGGCACGACGCGCAGCTGGCGCCGTACGCGCCGCTGGAGGTCGACCCGGCGAACATGACCCTGCACTACGGCCAGTCGATCTTCGAGGGCCTCAAGGCCTACCGCCAGGCCGACGGATCCATCGCGACCTTCCGTCCGGAGGCCAACGCGGCCCGCTTCCAGGCCTCGGCCCGCCGGCTGGCGATGCCGGAGCTGCCGGTGGAGACCTTCGTCGAGGCCGTCGAGCTGCTGGTCCAGCAGGACCAGGGGTGGGTGCCGAACGAGCCCGAGCAGAGCCTGTACCTGCGTCCGTTCATGTTCGCCACCGAGGTCGGTCTGGGTGTCCGCCCGGCCAACTCCTACCTGTTCATGATCATCGCCTCGCCGGCCGGCGCCTACTTCCCGGGCGGCGTCAAGCCGGTCTCGGTGTGGCTGTCCAAGGAGTACGTCCGGGCCGCTCCCGGCGGCACCGGTGCCGCCAAGTGCGCCGGCAACTACGCCGCTTCGCTGATCGCCCAGGCCCAGGCCGCCGAGAAGGGCTGCGACCAGGTCGTCTGGCTCGACGCCGCCGAGCACCGGTGGATCGAGGAGATGGGCGGCATGAACCTGTACTTCGTCTTCGGCGAGGGCAAGGACGCGAAGATCGTCACCCCCGAGCTGTCCGGCGCCCTGCTGCCCGGCATCACCCGCGACTCGCTCCTCCAGCTCGCCGCCGACCTCGGCTACGCCGTCGAGGAGCGGAAGATCTCCACCGACGAGTGGCAGCAGGCCAACGCGGACGGCACCCTCACCGAGGTGTTCGCCTGCGGCACCGCCGCCGTCATCACCCCGGTCGGCTCGGTCAAGTCGGCCGCCGCCGACTGGACGGTCGGCGCCGGCGAGCCCGGCCCGACCACCATGGAGCTGCGCCGGGTCCTGCTGGCCATCCAGGGCGGCCAGACCCCCGACACCCACGGCTGGCTGCACAAGATCGTCTGAGGCGGCACCCGCTCCGGCCTGCCCTGTTCCGCATCGCGAGACGGGCGGGCCGGATGCCGGGACGTGTGCCAGACTGCGAGCGTGTCCTCGCTGTCGCTGATGATTAGCAGCAGGCGCGCCGGTCCGCAGTGACCGCTCCCGCAGGACCCGATGCGGAGCGACCACCAGCGTCCAGACCCGCGCGCAGACCTCTCGCACCCGCGAGGGGTTTTTTCGTTTTTCGGGCACCGCCCCGATGAACACAGCCTCCGGACCGGCCGAGAGCCCCCACAAGGGGCTCGGGGACACCGGAGCCGCGCGCGGGATGCTGGACAGTGGAGCCGGGACTCGCAATCCGGCAGAGCAGTACGAACCTCCCCGAACGGAGAACCAGGGGTCATGACCGAGGTCAGCCGTACCGACGACAGTTTCCACGTGTTCGACACCACCCTGCGCGACGGTGCGCAGCGGGAGGGCATCAACCTGACGGTGGCGGACAAGCTGGCCATCGCGCGGTACCTGGACGAGTTCGGGGTGGGCTTCATCGAGGGCGGCTGGCCGGGGGCCAACCCGCGCGACACCGAGTTCTTCGCCCGGGCCGCCGCCGAACTGGACCTCCGGCACGCCCGGCTGGTCGCCTTCGGCGCCACCCGCCGGGCCGGCGGCAAGGCCGCGGAGGACCCGCAGCTGGCCGCGCTGGTCGCCTCGGGCGCCCCGGTCGTCACCCTCGTCGCCAAGGCGCACGACCGGCACGTGGAGCTGGCGCTGCGCACCACCCTCGACGAGAACCTGGAGATGGTCCGGGACAGCGTCGAGTTCCTGCGCGCGCAGGGTCGGCGGGTGTTCATCGACTGCGAGCACTTCTTCGACGGCTACCGGGCGAACCGCGAGTACGCGCTGGCCGTGGTCCGCACCGCGCACCAGGCGGGCGCGGACGTGGTGGTGCTGTGCGACACCAACGGCGGGATGCTGCCGGCCGGCGTGCGGGAGACCGTCGCCGACGTCCTCGCCGTCACCGGTGCCCGGCTGGGCATCCACGCCCAGGACGACACCGGCTGCGCGGTGGCCAACACGCTGGCCGCGGTGGACGCCGGCGCCACCCACGTCCAGTGCACCGCCAACGGCTACGGCGAGCGGGTCGGCAACGCCAACCTGTTCCCGGTGGTCGGCGCACTGGAGATCAAGTACGACCGGCGGGTGCTCCCCGAGGGGCGGCTCGCCGAGATGACCAGGCTGTCGCACGCGATCGCCGAGGTGGTCAACCTGACCCCCTCCACCCACCAGCCGTACGTCGGCTACTCGGCCTTCGCGCACAAGGCGGGCCTGCACGCCTCCGCGATCAAGGTCGACCCTGACCTGTACCAGCACATCGACCCGGAGCGGGTCGGCAACACCATGCGGATGCTGGTCTCCGACATGGCGGGCCGCGCCTCGGTCGAGCTCAAGGGCAAGGAGCTCGGCTACGACCTGTCCAGCGACCGGGACCTGGCCGGCCGGGTGGTGGCCAAGGTGAAGGAGCAGGAGAACCTCGGCTACACCTACGAGTCCGCCGACGCCTCCTTCGAGCTGCTGCTGCGCGACGAGGTGCGCGGCGGCCGGGAGCGCTTCTACACCCTGGAGTCCTGGCGGACCATCAGCGAGCAGGGCCCGAACGGGTTCACCGGCAACGAGGCGACGGTGAAGCTGTGGGCGAAGGGGGAGCGCCGGATCGCCACCGGCGAGGGCAACGGCCCGGTGAACGCGCTGGACCAGGCGCTGCGCACCGCGCTGGAGGGGATCTACCCGCCGCTGGCCCGGTTCGAGCTGGTGGACTACAAGGTCCGCATCCTGGAGGGCCAGCACGGCACCGGCTCCAAGACCCGGGTGCTGATCGAGTCCACCGACGGCACGTCCACCTGGTCGACCGTCGGGGTGGCCGACAACGTGGTGGCCGCCTCCTGGCTGGCGTTGGAGGACGCCTACACCTACGGGCTGATCCGGGCCGGCCTGGAGCCCACCGACTAGACCGCCGAGTAGCTCACCGGGCAGCCCGCCGGGCGACCCGCCGCGGCCGCCGCCCCACAACCAACGAAAGAAGGTCGGGTGGGAAGCCGCCGGGGGGGGGGGGGCGCCGCTGAGGGGCGCCGAGGCGGGGGGGCTGGAGGGG
>NZ_JBHWIO010000010.1:73362-154722 GCF_042732075.1 Kitasatospora sp. NPDC059812 | reverse complement strand
CCCGCCGACCCCCCCCCCCCCCCCTGGGCGGGGGCGCCCCCCCCCGCGGCACCCAACCCGCCCCCGGGGGGGCCCCCCCCCCCGGGCGGGGCGCGCGCCCCCCCCCCCCCCCCCGTCACTCCGGGCTGCGCCGCGAGCACGGACTCGATCTCGCCGAGTTCGATGCGGTAGCCACGGATCTTCACCTGGTGGTCGCTGCGCCCCGCGTACTCCAGGGCGGTGCCGGCGGCGTCCCAGCGGACGATGTCGCCGGTGCGGTACATCCGCGCGCCGCTCGGGCCGTACGGGTCGGCGACGAAGCGCTCGGCGCTCAGGCCGGGGCGGCCCAGGTAGCCGCGGGCCAGGCCGGTGCCGGCGAGGTAGAGGTCGCCGAAGGTGCCGTCGGGGACGGGGCGCAGCGCGCCGTCCAGGACGTACACCCGGGTGTTGGCGATCGGGCCGCCGATCGGCGGCGGCCCGGCCGCGGTGGTGGTCAGCGGCGCGGCGGTGGACCAGATGGTGGTCTCGGTCGGGCCGTACACGTTGGTCACGGACGCGCAGTGCGCGGTGAGGGTGCGGGCCAGCGGCTCGGGCAGCGCCTCGCCGCCGACCAGGGCGCGCAGGCCGGCCAGCCGGGGGGCGTGGTCGGCGGCGAGCGACTGCCAGAGGCTGGGGGTGGCCTGCAGCAGGGTGGCGTCCAGGCCGGTGACGGCGTCCGCCAGGGCGGCCGGGTCGCGGACCGTCTCGCGGTCGGCGACCAGCAGTTCGGCGCCGGCGGCGAGCGGGACGAACAGCTCCAGGTTGGCGATGTCGAAGCCGAAGGTGGTGACGGCGAGGAAGCGGTCCTCGGTGGTCACTTCGAAGCGGGCGACCATGTCCTCGACCAGGTTGACCAGCGCCCGGTGCGGCACCACGACGCCCTTGGGGCGGCCGGTGGAGCCCGAAGTGTAGATCACGTACGCGGGGTGGTCGGCGCGCGGGGCCGTGCCCGGTACGCGCTGCCCGGGCGCACCGGTCGCGGCGTCCGGGCCGTCCAGGACCCACAGTTCGCCGGTGCTCATCTCGCCTTCGGAGGCTTCGGCGGCGAGGAGTTCGCGCACCCGGCGGTGGGTGAGGGTGACCACCGGGGCGGCGTCGGCGAGCATGTAGCGCAGCCGGTCGGCCGGGTAGTCCGGGTCCAGCGGCAGGTAGGCCGCGCCGGACTTGAGGACGGCCAGGGCGGCGACCACCAGGTCGCAGGAGCGGTCCAGCGCGATCGCCACCACCTGCTCCGGGCCGGCCCCGGCGGCGTGCAGGGCGTGCGCCAGCGCGTCGGCGCGGGCGTGCAGTTCGCGGTAGGTCAGGCGCTCCTCGCCGCAGCGCACGGCGGGCGCGTCCGGGGTGCGGGCGGCCCGGGCGGCCAGCAGCGGGGCCAGCCAGTCGCCGGGCAGCGGCGTCCCGGTGGCGTTGCGGGTCTCGGTGATCCCGGCGCGCTCGGCCTCGTCCAGGACGTCCAGCCGGCCGCACGGCTCGTCGGGCCGGGCGACGGCGGCGGCCAGCAGCCGGGCGAAGCGCCGCCCGACCAGTTCGGCCTCCGCCCGGGTGACCAGCGCGGGCACGTGGTTGACGGCCAGGCCGAACGGGGTGCCGGGGAAGACCGTGAGGGTGACCGGGAAGTGGGTGGCGGAGCGGACGTCGGCGCCGGTCACCCGGGGGCCGGTGCCGGTGGCCAGCGGCAGGCCGCCCATCGGGTAGTTCTGGAACATCAGGGCGGTGTCGAAGAGTTCGCCGCGCACGGCGGTGAGCTGCTGGACCTCCGCCAGGGTCAGGTGCTCGTGCGCCAGCAGCGCGGTCTGCGACCGCTGCACGTCGGCGAAGAGCTCGGCCGGGGTGCGGGCCGGGTCGACGTCCACCCGGACCGGGAGCGTGTTGGCGAACAGGCCCACCATCCGCTCGACGTCCGGGACCTCGGCCGGCCGGCCGGAGGTGACCGCGCCGAACAGCACGGTGTCCTGGCCGGTCAGCCGGGACAGCAGCAGCGCCCAGCAGCCCTGCACCACCGCGTTGACGGTCAGGCCGCGCGAGCGGGCGAAGCCGGTCAGCGCGGCGGAGACCTCGGGGGTCAGCTCCAGCGGGACGGCCTGCGGCAGCGCGGCCGCGCCGGCGGCCCGGTCGCGGCCGGCCGGCACCAGCCGGGTCGGGTCGACGACCCCGGCCAGGGCGGCGGTCCAGGCCTGCCGGGCGGCCTCCTTGTCCTGCGCGCCGAGCCAGGCCAGGTGCGCCTGGTAGCGGGCCGCGCCGGCCCGCGGCTGCTTGGCGGGGGTGCCGCCGGCCTTCAGCTCCTCGGCGAGCGCGGCGAGTTCGCCGATCAGCGAGACCATCGACCAGCCGTCCACCAGGATGTGGTGGACGGTCCAGACCAGCCGGCAGCGCCCGCCCTCGGCGCGGGCCAGGGTGAGCCGCTGGAGCGGCGGGCGGGCGAGGTCGAAGCGGCGCAGCCGGTCCTCCTCGGCGAGCCGGTCGAACTCCGCCTCCGGCCCCTCGGCGGAGGCCGCCACCGCGACCTCGCGCCACGGCAGTTCGACCGACGTGGGGATCACCTGGATCGCCTCGCCGTTCTTGCGGTGCCGGAAGCAGGCCTTCAGGTTGGGGTGCCGCTCCAGGAGCAGGCCCGCCGCGGTGCGCAGCGCGGCGGCATCGGCGTCGGTCAGCTCGTCCAGGTCGAGGACCAGCTGAATGGTGTAGACGTCCGTCCCCTCACGGTCGTACTCCGAGAGAAAGAGCAGTCCCTGTTGCAGCGGCGAGAGCGGAAGGACTTCACTGATGGCGGACGGCCGATTCAAACCGGGCTCCTCGTGGAAGGCCTGCAAGTGCGGAATAACAAACGCTTTCCGATGGCGCTGACGAGCAACTGACCGGCAACTGACGGACGGCTGACGCGTGCCTCCGGACGGGTCCGAAACCCTGGTCGCGGACCCCGTCAGCAGTCCGTCAGCCCCTCGTCAGCGCCCGGCGGGAGGCTTGCCGCCGAGGCTAATTCGTTACCGAAGGCCAGGAGTCTCCAGTGCCGGTCATTTCCGCGTCGCACGAATTCGAGGTCAGCGACCTCTTCGTGAATCTGCAGCCGTTCTTCGGGCACCGTCTCTTCCTGAAAGTCGAAGGGTTCAACTTCGCCGGGTCCATCAAGCTGAAAGCGGCCCGGGAAATGGTCGCGCAGGCCGAGGCGGCGGGCGTCCTCGGCCCCGGCTCGACCCTGGTGGAATCCTCGTCCGGGAACATGGGCGTCGCCCTGAGCGTGCTCGCCGCCAGCCGCGGCTACAAGTTCATCTGTGTCACCGACTCTCGCTGCAACGAGGTCACCCGCCGCACCATGGAGTCGTACGGCGCCGAGGTGCACCTGATCACCGAGCCGCACGAGACCGAGGGCTTCCTCGGTGCGCGGATCCGCCACGTCAAGGCGCTGCTCGCCGCCGACGAGAAGCGGGTCTGGCTCAACCAGTACCTGAGTCCGGGCAACTGGATGGCGCACTACCGGACCACCGCGCCGGCCATCGCCCGCCAGTTCCCGGACCTGAACGTGCTGTTCATCGGCGCGGGCACGACCGGGACGCTGATGGGCTGCGCCCGGTACTTCCGCGAGCGGCGCCCCTCGGTGCGGGTCGTCCCGGTCGACAGCGTCGGCTCGGTCACCTTCGGCGCCCCGCCGGCCACCCGGCACATCCCGGGCCTGGGCACCAGCGTGCGGCCCGCGCTGCTGGACGAGTCGCTGGTGGAGCGGGCGGTCCACGTCGAGGAGACCGACACCGTCCGCACCTGCCGCGAACTGATGCGCGGCGGCTTCCTGTTCGGCGGTTCCACCGGGACGGCCGTCAGCGGCGCGCTGCGCTGGCTGAACGAGCACTACGGCGACGGCGCGGGCGGCGTGCGCGAGCGGGTGACCGCCGTGACCATCTCGCCGGACCTGGGCGAGCGCTACATGGACACCGTCTACCACGACGAGTGGGTGCGCGGTTCGGTCGGCCCGGAGGGCCTGCTGCCCGGGGTCGAGCACCGGGGCCTCGGGGCGGGCGTCGCCGCCGGGCTCCAGACCGTGTCCGGCTGACCGGTCCGCCGGGGGCGGGGCCTGCGGGGTCGGAGCCGGCGGGGTCGGGGCCGGCGGGGTCAGAGGGTCGAGAGTTTTCAAGGCGGGGCTGAGGCTGAGAATGACGGAGAGCAAAGCAGTGACGACAAACCGGAACGCTGTCCTTCCGCTCACCGCGGCACAGGCCGAGATCTGGTTCGACGAGCAGTTCGCCGCCGGGCCGCTGGCCTACAACATGGCGGACTACATCGATCTGCGCGGACCGCTCGACGCCGAGCTGCTCGGACGGGCGCTGCAACGCCTCGGCCACGAGGCCGAGGGGCTGCGGGTGCAGTTCGTCGAGGAGGACGGCGCCCCCGGCCAGATCATCCGCCCGCTCGCCCAGCTCCCGCTCAAGACGCTGGACTTCAGCGGCGAGGCGGAGCCCTCGGCGGCGGCCGAGCGGTGGATGCGGGCCGACCACGCCGACCCGATGAAGGTCACCGACTTCCCGCTGTTCCGCGGCGCGCTAATCAGGCTCGCCCCGGAGCACCACCTGCTCTACCTGTGCATGCACCACATCCTCGCGGACGGCTTCAGCCGCTCGCTGCTCTACCCCAAGCTGTCCAGCGCCTACACCCGGCTGGCCGCCGGCGAGGGCCCGGCCGAGCTGGACGCCGACGCCATGCCGGCCTTCCACCGGCTGCTGGACGCCGAGCGCAAGTACCTCGACTCGTCGATGGTCGAGAAGGACCGCGCCTACTGGACGGACCGTCTCACCTCCGACCGGCACGGCGCGGTGCCCGAGCTGGTCTCGCTCTCCGAGCAGGAGCCGGCCCCCGGCCGGGTCGCGCTGCGCGAGACCGCCCGGCTCTCCCCCGCGACCACGGCCGCGCTGCACGCCCTCGCCCAGGACGGCAAGGTCACCATGCCGGTCCTGATGGTCGCCGCGATGGCCGCCTACACCCAGCGCGTCACCGGGGTCGCGGCGCCGCTGCTCACCCTGCCGGTCACCGGCAGGGTCGGCGCGGTCAGCCGCGAGATCCCCGGCATGCTCGCCAACTACCTGCCGCTGGCCGTCCGGGTGCGCCCGGAGATGACCCGCACCGAACTGCTGCGCGCGGCCTGGGTCGAGGTCGCCGGCACGCTGAAGCACCAGCGCTACCGCGGGGACAAGGTCCGCCGCGACATCGGCCTGCGGATCGACGACCAGCGCGCCTTCGGCCCGTTCATCAACGTGCTCAACCAGGACCCGGAGCTGGCCTTCGGCGACTGCCGCGGGGTCGTGGTCAACCTGTCCACCGGCATCGTCAAGGACCTCATCATGACGGTCCTGAACGCGGACGACGGCACCGTCGAGATCCACCTCGACGGCAACCCCGAGCTGTACGAGCCGGCCGAACTCGCCACCCACCTCGCCCGGTTCGAGACCTTCCTCGGCACCCTCGCCACCATGCCCGCGGACCGTCCGCTCGGCCAGGTGGGCCTGGGCGCGACCGGCGAACCGCTCGGGCTGCTCGGAGCCTGGGATCCGGCCACCGCCGCCGACCAGGGCCTGGTCGAGCGGGTCCGCGCCGTCGCGGCCGGTACGCCCGACGCGGTGGCCGTGGCCGACGGCGCCGAGCGGATCGACTACCGCGAACTGGTCGCCCGCGCGGCGGGCCTGGCCGCCCGGCTGACCGCCGCCGGGGTCACCACCGGTTCGGTGGTCGCGATGTTCGCCGAGCCCGGCGTCCCCTTCGTCACCGGTGTGCTGGCCGTCCAGGCCGCCGGCGGCGCCTACCTGCCGCTCGACCCGACCGCCCCGGCCGCCCGCAACACCGGGCTGCTGGAGGACGGCGGCGCCCGCCACCTGCTGGTCGGCGCCGGGTACGAGGAGCAGGCCGCCGAGCTCACCGCCGGGGCGACCACCGCCCTGCCGCTGGCCGACCCGTCCGACTCCACCAGCGGAGCCGAACTCGCCTCTGTCGGAGGCGAGTTGGACCTGGCGTACGTGATGTTCACCTCGGGCTCCACCGGCAAGCCCAAGGGCGCGATGGTGCAGCGCTCCGGGATGATGAACCACCTCTGGGCCAAGGTCGGAGACCTCGACCTGGCCGCCGGGGAGGGCGTCGTCCAGAACGCGCCGCTCACCTTCGACGTGTCGGTGTGGCAGATGCTCGCCCCGCTCATCGTCGGCGGCACCGTCCGGGTCTCCGGCACCGACATGGCCGCCGACCCGGCCGCCCTGTTCGGCATGGCCCGGGACGAGAAGATCGCCGTCCTGGAGGTCGTCCCCTCCCTGCTGCGCGCCGCCCTGGACGCCTGGGACCTCGACGGCACCGCACCCGAACTCCCGGACCTGCGCTGGCTGATGGTCACCGGCGAAGCCCTCCCCGCCGACCTCTGCCACCGCTGGCACGCCCGCCACCCGCACATCCCGATGATGAACGCCTACGGCCCCACCGAGTGCTCCGACGACGTCACCCACGCCGTCATCCGCGCCGGCGACACCCTCACCGCCCGCGTCCCCATCGGCACGGCGGTGCGCAACACCCGGCTGTACGTCCTCAGCGACGAACTCCAGCCCGTCCCCGTCGGCGTCCCCGGCGAGCTCTACATCGGCGGCGCCGGAGTCGGCCGCGGCTACCTCCACGACCCCGCCCGCACCGCGGGCACGTTCATGGCCGACCCCTACGCCGGACCTGGCACCCGGATGTACCGCACCGGCGACCGCGTCATCCAACGACCCGACGGCCAGCTCGAATTCATCGAACGCCGCGACCACCAGGTCAAGATCCGCGGCCGCCGCGTCGAGACCGGCGAGATCGAAGCCGTCATCCGTTCGCTGGAGACCGTCGCCGACGCCGCCGTCGCCGTCCTCCCCGACGCCTCCGGCAACCCCCGCCTCATCGGCTACCTCACCGGCCCCGGCGTCGACCCCGCACAGGTCCGGGCCGAACTCTCCCAACTGCTGCCCGGCTACATGATCCCGGCGTCCTGGCTCGTCCTCGACACCATGCCGCTCACCCCCAACGGCAAGCTCGACCGCAAGGCCCTGCCCAAGCCCGCCCTCGGCGAGCAGGACACCCTCCGCAGCCCCCGCACCGAGCGCGAGCGGGTCCTCTGCGACATCCTCGCCGAGGTCCTCGGCACCGGCCGGGTCGGCATCGACGAGGACTTCTTCGCCCTCGGCGGCGACAGCATCCGCTCCATCCAGGTCGTCAGCCGCGCCCACAAGGCCGGACTCACCCTCACCACCCGCGACATCTTCACCCACAAGACCGCCGCCGCCCTCGCCCGGGTCGCGGGCGGCGCCGACCCCACGGCGGCGACCGCGCCCGCCGAGGACGCGGGCGGCACCGGCCCGTACGAACTCACCCCGATCATGGGCCAGTTGCACGACGACACCACCAGCCTCACCGGCCCGGTCGTCAAGTACAGCCAGCACGTGGTCGTCCGGGTCCCCGCCGCCCTGGACGCCGAACTGCTCGACGCGGCCCTGCACACCCTGGTCGACCACCACGACGCGCTGCGCACCCGGGCCACCGAACCCGCCCCCGGCCTGTGGCACCTGGAGGCACTGGCCCCCGGCGCGCTCGCCGGCGTCCGCCTGGTCGCCACGGCCGAGAACGGCGCCGGCAGCGGCGCCGACGACCAGGACGCCCTCGGCTTCGCCGAGCGGCAGGCCTCCGCCGCCCGCGCCCGGCTCGACCCCGCCGCCGCCGTGATGATCCAGGCCGTGCTGATCGGCGCGGCCCCCGGCGCCGACACCGCCCTGCTGGTGCTCTCCGCCCACCACCTGGTCATCGACGGCGTGTCCTGGCGGATCCTGCTGCCCGACCTCGCCGCCGCCTGCGAGGCGCTGGCGGCCGGCCGCACCCCCGCCCTCGACCCGGTCGGCACCTCCTACCGCGCCTGGTCCCAGCTGCTCGCCGCGCAGGCCCGCACCCAGGTCCGCGGCCCCGAACTCGCCCTCTGGCAGTCGATCCTGACCGGCCCCGACCCGCTGGTCGGCACCCACCGGCTCGACCCCGAGACGGACGTCTACGGCACCCAGCGCACCCTGCGCCTGGAGCTCGGCCCCGAGGTCACCGGCCCGCTGCTCACCGACGTCCCGGCGGCCTTTCACGCCGAGGTCAACGACGTCCTGCTGACCGGCCTCGCCCTCGCCGTCGCCGACTGGCGCCGCCGGCACGGCCGCGCCGACTACGCCCAGACCCTGATCGAGCTGGAGGGCCACGGCCGCGAGCAGCTCAGCGACGGCCTCGACCTGTCCCGCACCGTCGGCTGGTTCACCAGCGCCTTCCCGATGCGCCTCGACCCCGGCACCCTCGACTGGGACGAGCTCTGGGCCGGCGGCCCCGCCCTCGCCGCCGCCCTCAAGCGGATCAAGGAGCAGCTGCGCGCGCTGCCCGACCGCGGCGTCGGATACGGCCTGCTGCGCTACCTCAACCCGCACGCCGCCCGCGCCCTGGCCGGCCACCACAAGCCGCAGATCGGCTTCAACTACATGGGCCGCTTCGACGCCCGCGAGGCCCGCCTCTGGGAGCCGGCCGGCGGCGACGGCGTGGTCGGCACCGGCGCCCACCCCGGCATGCCGCTGCCGCACCTGCTCGACGTCACCCCGGCCACCGAGGACCGGCACGACGGCCCGCACCTGATCGCCAACTGGTCCTGGGCCGGCCGGACCGTCGCCGAGGAGGACGCCCAGGACGTCGCGGCCACCTGGTTCCGCGCCCTCGAACTGCTCGCCCGGCACGCCACCGCCCCCGGCGCGGGCGGCCGCACCCCCTCCGACCTGCCGCTGGTCGCCCTGGCCCAGGACGAGATCGAGGAGTACGAGGCCGAACTCGCCGAGGCCGGCACCGCCCTCGCCGACGTCCTGCCGCTCACCCCGCTCCAGCAGGGCATGCTCTTCCACGCCGACTACGACACCGCCGCCGGCAGCGCCGCGGACGCGGTCGACGTCTACACCCTGCAGATCGTCGCCGACATCGAGGGCGACCTCGACGCCGACGCCCTGCGCGCCGCCGGGCAGACCCTGCTCGACCGGCACCCCAACCTGCGCGCCGCCTTCCGCGCCCGGGCCACCGGCGAGCCCGTCCAGGTCATCGCCCAGCACGCCGAACTGCCCTGGCTGGAAGCCGACCTGACCGACCTGCCGGAGCCCGCCCGGGCCGCCGAGCTGAACCGCATCACCGAGGCCGAGCGCACCCGCCGCTTCGACCTCGCCGCGCCGCCGCTGCTGCGCTTCGCGCTCGTCACCCACGGCGAGGGCCGGCACCGGTTCATCTGGACCAGCCACCACATCCTGGTCGACGGCTGGTCGATGCCGCTGCTCGTCCGCGAGCTGTTCGCGCTCTGCGCGCCCGGCGCGGACGTCGCGCTGCTGCCCGACCCGGCCCCGTACCGCTCGTACCTGGCCTGGCTGACCGCGCAGGACCGCACGGCCGCACGGGCCGCCTGGCACGAGGTGCTGGCCGACATCGACGAGCCCACCCTGCTCGTCCCCGCCGACCCGAGCCGCCTCCCGGCGCTGCCCGACGCGGTGCTCGCCGAGGTGCCGCGCGAGCTGACCGCCGCGCTCGCCGGCTGGGCCCGCACCCAGGGCCTGACCGTCAACACCGTGGTGCAGGGCTGCTGGGCGCTGCTGCTCGGCCGGCTCACCGGCCGCCAGGACGTGGTGTTCGGCGCCGTCACCTCCGGCCGCCCGGCCGAGGTCCCGGACGTCGAGTCGATGATCGGCATGTTCCTCACCACCGTGCCGGTCCGGGCCCGGCTGCACCCCGGCGACACCCTCGCCGAACTGCTGCACGCCCTCCAGGACCAGCAGACCGCGCTGCTCCCGCACGAGCACCTCGGGCTCGCCGCGATCCACCAGGCCGCCGGCCTGTCCGGCGAGGTCTTCGACACCGTGGTGCTGTTCGAGAACTTCCCGCTGGACGAGAACGGCCTCGACACCGGCGTCGCCGACGGCCCGCGCATCGTCCGCACCGAGGCCCTGGACGCCCGGCACCACCCGCTGAGCCTGGTGGTCCACCCCGGCGACAGCCTGCACCTGCGGCTGGACTACAACCCCGGCCTGTTCGGCCGGGCCGAGGTCGAGCGGGTCGCGGCGATCTTCCAGCACCTGCTGCGGACCGTCGCCGAGCGGCCCGGACTGCCGCTCGCCCAGGTCGACGTGACCGCCCCGGCGGACCTCACCGGCACCGGCACCCCCGGCGAGCTGGGCGGACTGCTCGGCGCCTGGGACCCGTCGATCCCCGAGGAGAGCCTCGGCGTCGTCGAGCGGGTGCGCGCCGTCGCCGCCCGCACCCCCGAGGCGACCGCCGTCACCGACGGCGCCGGCTCGCTGACCTACCGGGAGCTGGTCGAGGCGGCCGGCGGCCTGTCCGCGGGCCTCGCCGAGGCCGGGGTCACCACCGGCTCGGTGGTCGCGATGCTCGCCGAGCCCGGCGTCCCGTTCATCACCGGCGTGCTGGGCGTGATCGGCGCCGGCGGCGCCTACCTGCCGCTCGACCCGGCCGCCCCCGCCGCCCGCAACACCGGGCTGCTGGAGGACGGCGGCGCCCGCCACCTGCTGGTCGGCGCCGGGTACGAGGAGCAGGCCGCCGAGTTCGCCGCCGCTGTCCAGGGCGGGCCGGTCACCGTCATCGGCCTGGAGCAGGCCGCCGGCGCGCGGGCCCTGCCCGACTGCGTGGGCACCGGGCTGGACCTGGCGTACGTGATGTTCACCTCGGGCTCCACCGGCAAGCCCAAGGGCGCGATGGTGCAGCGCTCGGGGATGATGAACCACCTCTGGGCCAAGGTCGGGGACCTCGACCTGGTCGCCGGGGAGGGCGTCGTCCAGAACGCGCCGCTCACCTTCGACGTGTCGGTGTGGCAGATGCTCGCCCCGCTGGTCGTCGGCGGCACCGTCCGGGTCTCGGGGACGGAGATGGCCGCCGACCCGGCCGCCCTGTTCGGCATGGCCCGGGACGAGAAGATCGCCGTCCTGGAGGTCGTCCCCTCCCTGCTGCGCGCCGCCCTGGACGCCTGGGACACCGAGGGCGACGCCCCCGAACTCCCGGACCTGCGCTGGCTGATGGTCACCGGCGAAGCCCTCCCCGCCGACCTCTGCCACCGCTGGCACACGCGCCACCCGCACATCCCGATGATGAACGCCTACGGCCCCACCGAGTGCAGCGACGACGTCACCCACGCCGTCATCCGCGCCGGCGACACCCTCACCGCCCGCGTCCCCATCGGCACCGCCGTCCGCAACACCCGCCTCTACGTCCTCAGCGACGAACTCCAGCCCGTCCCCGTCGGCGTCCCCGGCGAGCTCTACATCGGCGGCGCCGGAGTCGGCCGCGGCTACCTCCACGACCCCGCCCGCACCGCCGCCACCTTCATGGCCGACCCGTATGCCGGACCTGGCACCCGGATGTACCGCACCGGCGACCGCGTCATCCAACGACCCGACGGCCAGCTCGAATTCATCGAACGCCGCGACCACCAGGTCAAGATCCGCGGCCGCCGCGTCGAAACCGGCGAAATCGAAGCCGTCATCCGTTCGCTGGAGACCGTCGCCGACGCCGCCGTCGCCGTCCTCCCCGACGCCTCCGGCAACCCCCGCCTCATCGGCTACCTCACCGGCCCCGGCGTCGACCCGGACCGGATCCGCCGTCACCTGGCCGAGCTGCTGCCCGGGTACATGATCCCGGCGTCCTGGCTGGTGCTGCCCGCCATGCCGCTCACGGCCAACGGCAAGCTCGACCGCAAGGCCCTGCCCAGGCCCGACCTGGGGGACCAGGAGGAGGCCCGCGCGCCGCGCACCGAGCGCGAGCAGGTGCTGACCGAGATCCTGGCCGAGGTCCTGGGCACCGGCCGGGTCGGCATCGACGAGGACTTCTTCGCCCTCGGCGGCGACAGCATCCGCTCCATCCAGGTCGTCAGCCGCGCCCGCAAGGCCGGACTCACCCTCACCACCCGCGACATCTTCACCCACAAGACCGCCGCCGCCCTGGCCCAGGTCGCCGAGGAGCAGGAGCAGAACCCCGCCGAGCCCGCCCCGACGGAGCCCGAAAGCAGTCTGATCGCCCTGTCCGACGAGGAACTGGCCGATCTGGAATTCGAGTTGAATGAGGAACTTTCGTGACGACCGCCCCCAGAACCGGGTCGAAGATCAGCGAAGTACTTCCGCTCTCCCCCCTCCAGCAGGGGCTGCTGTTCCTGTCCTCGTACGACCAGGCCTCGCCCGACCTGTACACCCTCCAGTTCGTCGCGGAGATCGACGGGCCGGGCGCGGGTGACGGCGAGCAGCTCGCCGCCCGGCTGCGCGCGGCCTCGGCCGCGCTGCTGCGCCGGCACCCCAACCTGCGGGCCTGCTTCCGCAACCGCAAGACCGGCGAGCCCGTCCAGGTCGTCCTCAAGGAGACCGAGGTCGAGCCGCAGTGGCAGCTGCACGACCTCACCCACCTGCCCGAGGCCGACCGGGAGGCGGAGGCGCAGCGGCTGACGCGTGAGGACCGGCTGCGCCGGTTCGACCTGGCGCGGCCGCCGCTGATGCGGTTCACCCTGATCCGGCTCGGCGCGGGGCACCACCGGTTCCTCTGGTCGGTGCACCACATCGTCATGGACGGCTGGTCGTTCCCGCTGGCCGTCCGCGAGCTGGTGCTGCTCGGCGACGAGGCGGGGGCGGCGGCGCTGCCCGCACCCGCGCCGTACCGCTCGTTCCTGACCTGGCTGAACGGCCGCGACCGGGCCGCCGCGCGGGCGGCCTGGGCGCAGCTGCTGGACGGCCTGGACGGGCCGGTCCGGGCGCTGCCCGCGGCCGGCGACGGCGACTCCCTCGAACTGCCGTCGCTCGTGCGGGGGTTCCTGTCACCGGAGCGCACCGCGGCGCTCGCCGGCTGGGCGCGCGGCCGGGGCCTGACCCTCAACACCGTGGTGCAGGGCTGCTGGGCGCTGCTGCTCGGCCGGCTCACCGGCCGCGAGGACGTGGTGTTCGGGTCGGTCACCTCCGGCCGCCCGGCCGAGGTCCCGGACGTCGAGTCGATGATCGGCCTGTTCGCCAACACCCTGCCGGTCCGCGCCGATCTGCGCCCGGACCAGCAGGCGAGCGAGCTGTTCGAGGCGCTGGCCCGCCAGCAGCTCGCGATGATGCCGCACGAACACCTGCCGCTCGCCGAGGCGCAGGCCGCCTCCGGCGTCCAGGGCGAGCTGTTCGACACCGTCCTCGCCTTCCAGAGCTACCCGCTGGACGAGGCCGCGCTGTTCCGCGAGTCGGGCGGCACCGTCAGCTCCGCCCAGGTGCTCTCGGCCACCCACTACCCGCTGAGCCTCACCGTCTTCCCCGGCGAGCGGCTGGACCTGCACCTCGCCTACCGGCCCTCGGCCTTCGCCGAGGCCGCCGAGCACACTGACGCCGCCGAGGACCCGCAGTCGTCCGCGCAGCGCGTCCTGGACCGGCTGGTCCGCGTCCTGGAGCAGGTCGCCGACGACCCGCAGGCCCCGCTCGCCCGGCTCGGCGCGCCCGAGCCCGCCGAACTGGCCCGCATCCTCGGCGAGTGGAGCGGCGCCTCGGCCGCCCCCCGGGAGCCCGCGCGGCGCGCCACCGTCGCGGAGCTGTTCGCCGAGCAGGCCGCCCGCACCCCGGACGCCGTCGCGGTCACCGCCCCCGGCGAGGCCGCCCTCAGCTACCGCGAGCTGGACGAGCGGGCCAACCGGCTCGCCCACCTGCTCGCCGCCCGCGGCGCCGGCCCGGAGAGCCTGGTGGCCGTCGCGCTGCCGCGCGGCGTCCAGTTGATCGTCGCCGTCCTGGCCGTCCTCAAGGCGGGCGCAGCCTACCTGCCGCTGGAGCCCGGCCACCCGGCCGACCGGATCGGCTACACCCTGCGCGACGCCCGTCCGGCGCTGCTGCTGACCGCCGGCGGCGTGCTGCCCGAGCCGCCCGACGCCCCGGACCTGCCACGCCTGGACCTGCCGCGCCTGGACCTGGACGCCCCGGAGACGGCCGCCGCGCTGGCCGCCCACCCGGCCACCGCCCCGGACACCGCGGCCTCCCCCGAGCACCCGGCCTACGTCATCTACACCTCCGGCTCCACCGGCCGCCCCAAGGGCGTCGTGGTGCCGCACCAGAACGTGGCGCGGCTGCTGGAGGCCACCGACGACTGGTTCGGCTTCGGCCCCGGCGACGTGTGGACGCTGTTCCACTCCATCGCCTTCGACTTCACCGTCTGGGAGCTGTGGGGCGCGCTGCTGCGCGGCGGCCGGCTGGTCGTGGTGCCGTACGACGTGTCGCGCTCCCCCGACGCCTTCCTGGACCTGCTCGCCGAGGAGCGGGTGACCGTCCTCAACCAGACGCCGTCCGCCTTCTACCAGCTGATGCGCGCCGACGCCGACCGCCCGCGCCCGCTCGCCCTGCGGACCGTGGTGTTCGGCGGCGAGGCGCTGGACATCGGCAAGCTCACCGACTGGTACACCCGGCACGCCGACGACGCGCCGCGCCTGGTCAACATGTACGGCATCACCGAGACCACGGTGCACGTCTCCTACCAGGAGCTGGACGCCCCGACGGCCGCCGCCGGCAGCGGCAGTGTGATCGGGCGCGGCATCCCGGACCTGCGGGTCTACCTGCTCGACGGCGCCCTGCAGCCCGTCCCGGCCGGCGTGCCCGGCGAGCTGTACATCACCGGCCCCGGCCTGGCCCGCGGCTACCTGCGCCGCCCCGACCTCACCGCGGCCCGCTTCGTCGCCTGCCCGTTCGAACCCGGCGGCACCCGGATGTACCGCACCGGCGACCTCGGCCGCTGGCGGGCCGACGGCACCCTGGAGTACCTGGGCCGCGCCGACGAGCAGGTCCAACTTCGCGGCTTCCGGATCGAGTTGGGCGAGATCGCGACCGTCCTCGGCCAGCACCCCGCGGTCGCCGAGGCGGCCGTGATCGCCCGCGAGGACCGGCCCGGCGACCAGCGCCTGGTCGCCTACGTGGTGCCCCGCGACGGCGCCGACCCGGCCGGGCTGCGGGAGTTCGCCGCCGAGCGGCTGCCCGAGTACATGGTCCCGGCGGCCGTGGTCCCGCTCGCCGCGCTGCCGCTGACCGCCAACGGCAAGCTCGACCGCCGCGCCCTGCCCGCCCCCGCGTACACCACCTCGGCCCGCAGCCCGCGCACCGCCGAGGAGGAGCAGCTCTGCGGCGTCTTCGCCGAGGTGCTCGGACTCGACCGGGTCGGCGTCGACGACGACTTCTTCACCCTCGGCGGCCACTCGCTGCTCGCCACCCGGATCGTCAACCGGGTCCGCGCCGAACTCGGCGCCGAACTCCAGGTACGGGACCTCTTCGAGGCCCCCTCCCCCGCCCGCCTCGCCGAACGGCTGGCCGCCGCCGCACCCGGCCGCGCCCCGCTCGCCGCCGGGCCGCGCCCGGCCGTGCTGCCGCTGTCGTACGCGCAGCAGCGGCTCTGGTTCGTCGAGCACCTGGGCGCACCCGGCGGGCTGTACGCCATCCCGCTGGCGATCCGCCTCTCCGGGCGGCTCGACACCGCCGCCCTGACGGGCGCCCTGCACGACGTGGTCACCCGGCACGAGGCGCTGCGCACCGTCTTCCCGCAACACGCCCCCGCTGGGGCCACCCCCGCCGGGGCCCCCGAGACCACCGGCAGCGGACCGGCCGAACAGCGGGTGCTCGCCCCGGCCGAGGCCGCCGTCCCGCTCCCGGTGAGCGAGACCACCGAGGCGGGCCTGCCCGCCGCCCTCGCCGCCGAGGCCGCGCGCGGCTTCGACTTGGAACACCACCTCCCGCTCCGCGCCCGCCTGTTCCGGCTCGGCCCGGACGAGCACGTGCTGACGATCGTCCTGCACCACATCGCCGGCGACGGCTGGTCGCTCGCCCCGCTCACCCGCGACCTCACCGCGTACTACCGGGCCCGGGTGGCCGGCCGCCCGGCCCAACTGCCGCCGCTGCCCGTCCAGTACGCCGACTACGCCCTGTGGCAGCGCGGACTGCTCGGCGCGGAGGACGACCCGCAGAGCGAGCTCACCCGCCAACTCGGCTACTGGAGCGAGACCCTGAAGGGCCTGCCGGAGGAACTGGCGCTGCCCTTCGACCACCCGCGCGGCACCCGGGCCGAGCACCGCGGCGACGTCGTGCGCACCACCGTGCCGCAGCCGCTCAGCGCCGAGCTGCACCGGCTCGCCGCCGCCTGGGGCGTCAGCGTCTTCATGCTGCTGCGGGCCGGGCTCGCCGCCCTGCTCACCCGGCTCGGCGCGGGCACCGACATCCCGCTCGGCAGCCCGATCGCCGGCCGCACCGACGAGCGGCTCGACGAGCTGGTCGGCATGTTCGTCAACACCCTGGTGCTGCGCACCGACACCTCCGGCGACCCGGGCCTGCGCGAGCTCGCCGAACGGGTCCGGGCCTACGACCTGGCCGCCCACCAGCACCAGGACGTGCCCTTCGAGAAGCTCGTCGAGGTGCTCAACCCCGAGCGCTCGATGGCCCGGCACCCGCTGTTCCAGGTGATGCTCGGCTTCCAGCAGGCCGGCCCGGCCCCGGCGCCCGAGGACGACCCGGAGCTCGCCGTGACCGAGCAGCCGGTGCCGGTCCGGACCGCCAAGTGGGACCTGTTCTTCCAGCTCACCGAGCAGGCCGGCGGCGCGCTCGCGCTCGCCGTCGAGTACCGCACCGACCTGTTCGAACCCGCCACCGCCCGCCGGATCACCGACGCCTACCTGCGACTGCTCGCCGCCGCCCTCGCCGAGCCCGCCCGGCCGCTGTCCCGGCTGGACCTGCTCGGGCCCGAGGAGGAGGCCGAACTGCTCGCCCTCGGCACCCACCGGGCCGGCACCCCGCGCAGCACCCTCACCGCCCTGGTGGACCGCCGGATCGCGGCCACCCCGGACGCGGTCGCGCTGGTCCACACCGAGCCCGGCCACCCCGAGCGGCTGCGGCACACCAGCTACGCCGAACTGGACGCCGAGGCCAACCGCCTGGCCCACCTGCTGACCGCGCGCGGCGCCCGCCGGGGCGACCTGGTGGCGCTGCGCCTGGAGCGCGGCCCGGCCGTGGTGAGCACCCTGCTGGCGATCGCCCGCACCGGCGCGGCCTACCTGCCGATCGACCCGTCCTACCCCGACGAGCGGGTCCGCGACATGCTGGCCGACAGCGGCGCCCGGCTGCTCGTCACCGAACGCTCCCTGGCCGAACGGGAGCTCCCCGCCGGGGTCGTCAAGCTGCTCCTGGACGCCCCCGAAACCCTGGCCGACCTGGCCGGCCGGCCCGTCACCGCCCCGGTGCCCGCCGCCCCGATCGACCCCGACGACCTGCTGTACGTCATCTACACCTCCGGCTCCACCGGCAAGCCCAAGGGCGTCGCGGTCCCGCACCGCGCCGCCGTCCGCCTGGTCCTGGGCCTGCCGGAGCTGGCGCCGACCGCCGCGGACACCTTCCTCTACTTCGCGCCGGTCGCCTTCGACGCCTCCACCTTCGAGATCTGGGGCGCGCTCGCCCACGGCGCCCGGGTGGCGGTCCACCCGCCCGGCCCGGCCGACCCGCAGGCCCTGGAGTCCTTCCTGGCCCGCGCCCGGGTGAGCGTCGCCTTCCTCACCACCCAGTTGTCCAACACCATCGCCGACACCCGGCCGCGTGCCCTGGCCCCGCTGCGGGCGCTGCTCACCGGCGGCGAGGCGCACTCCCGCGACCACCTGGACCGGCTGCGGGCCGCCCTGCCGGACACCACGGTGTTCAACGTGTACGGCCCCACCGAGACCACCACCTTCGCCACCGGCCAGGACCTCGGCCGCGCCGAGGGCACCGTCCCGATCGGCCTGCCGATCGGCGACACCCGCGCGTACGTCCTGGACGAGGCGCTGCGGCCGGTGCCGCGCGGCGTGGTCGGCGAGCTGTACCTGGCCGGCGAGGGCCTGGCCCGCGGCTACCTCGGCCAGCCCGCGCTGACCGCCGCCCGCTTCACCGCCTGCCCGTTCGGCGCGCCCGGGGAGCGCATGTACCGCACCGGCGACCTGGTCCGCTGGGACCGGCACGGCCGGATCGAGTACGTCGCCCGCGCCGACCAGCAGGTCAAGATCCGCGGCTACCGGGTCGAACTCGGCGAGATCGAACGGCTGCTGGCCGAGCACCCGGCCGTCGCCCGGGCCGCCGTCCTGGCCCCCGCCGACGCCGCCGGCCAGCGCCGCCTGGTCGCCTACCTGGTGCCCGCCGACGGCCGGCCGGCCCCCGGACCGGCCGAGTTGCAGGGCCACCTGGCCCGCTCGCTGCCCGGCCACATGGTGCCGGAGAGCTACACCGCGCTGCCGGAACTGCCGCTGAACGCCAACGGCAAGCTGGACGTCAAGGCCCTGCCCGCCCCCGCGGCCACCCCCTCGGCCCGCGCCCCGCGGGCGCCCCGCACCGAGCCGGAACGGCTGCTCTGCGCCGCCGTCGAGGAGGTCCTGGGCGCGGGCCCGGTCGGCCCCGACGACTCCTTCTTCGCCCTCGGCGGGGACAGCCTGAAGGCGATCCGGCTGGTCAACGCGGCCGGCCGGGCCGGGCTGCCGATCAGCCTCGGCGCGGTCTTCGAGCACCGCACCCTGGAGGCGCTGGCCGCGGCCGCCGCCACCGGGGGCGGCGCGGTCGACCTGCTCGGGCCCGTCCTGCCGATCCGGCCCACCGGCGGGCGGCCCCCGCTGTTCTGCGTGCACGGCGGCCTCGGCTTCGCGATCCCGTTCGCGGCGCTCGCCGAGCACCTCGACCCGGAGCAGCCGGTCTACGGCCTCCAGGCCCGCGGCCTGTCCGACGACGGCCCGCTGCCGACCGACCTGGGCGACGTCGCCGAGGAGTACCTGGCCCGGGTGCGCGCCGTGCAGCCGCACGGCCCGTACCACCTGCTCGGCTGGTCCTACGGCGGCGTCGTGGCGCACGAGATGGCCGTCCGGCTGCACGCCGCCGGCGAACAGGTGGCGTTCCTGGCCAACCTGGACGCCTACCCCGACGACGCCCTCGGGGCCCGGCCCAGCGACGCCGAGTTCCTCGCCGACTTCCTGGCCGAGGCCGGGGTCGACGCGGCGGAGCCGGAACGGCTCACCCCGCAAGGCGTCGCCGCACACCTGGCCCGCACCGAAGGCCCCCTCGCCGCGCTCGAACCGGGTACGCTGGAACGGCTGCTGGGGGTCATGCGGAACAACCTGGAGCTGTTCCAGCGGTTCACCCCGGGCCGCTTCGACGGCTGCCCGATGACGCTCTTCGTGGCGGTCGGCGGCGACACCCGCCCCACCCCGGAGGAGCGCGCCCTCAAGGTCAAGAGCTGGGAGCCGCACGTCGGTTCCGCCGTCCTCGCGCACGACGTGGACAGCGGGCACCAGCAGCTGCTGCAACCCGCACCGGCGGCGGCGATCGGCGCGGTCGTCGAACACGCCCTCGCCGCCCTGGCCGCGAGCCCGACCGGCACCCCGACCACCTGACGCCCGGTCAACCCGGCACGTCCCGCGATCCCGAGATCTGGAGAACAGTCATGGCGAACCCCTTTGACCGCGAAGACGGCACCTTCCTCGTCCTCGTCAACGCGGAGGGGCAGCACTCCCTGTGGCCGTCCTTCGCCGCCGTCCCGGAGGGCTGGTCGGTGACCCTGGAGGCCACCGACCGGGCCACCGCCGTCGCCCACATCGAGGGCAACTGGACGGACATGCGCCCGCTCAGCCTCCAGCAGCAGGGCTGACCGGCCGGGCCCGCGCCCGGAATCCGGAAGAACGCCGCCGGACGGCTCCGACCCCGCCGCCCGCCGCACCCCCAGGGCCTTCGCCCGCCGGGGCGGCGGGCGGCCGTTTTGTCCCCGGCACCCCTCCCCACCAGGTACGCGACACCCCGCCAGGACCCGTCAGTGAGCGGTCAGTTGGACGTCATCGACCCGTCATCGGGCCTGACTAATTTGCTGCTCAGAGGCCCGATTTCCGGGCACCCCAGGGCACCCGCACAGGGCACCCGCAAAAACGGAGGAAAACGAGCATGACGACGGTAGCCCCGGAGCGTCTCACCCGGATCCGCGAAATCATCGCCGAGAACATCGACGTGCACACCGAGTTCGCCGACACCGCGCTGTTCGTCGACGAGCTGGGCGCCGACTCGCTGAAGCTCATCGACGTGCTCAGCGCCCTGGAGATGGAGTACTCCATCGTCATCGACATGAACGAGCTGCCGAAGATGGTGAACGTGGAGGCCACGTACCAGGTGACCGCGACGGCCGCCGGCTGGTGATCGGGGCGGGTTCCGGGACCGGAACCCCCGCCCGCAGGCATCCCACTGCTTAAGGAGTCCCATGTCCACCGCACAGTCACCAGCGGCACCCCGCGCCGGCGTGCCCGCCGACCGCCGCCGGGTCGTCCTCACCGGCCTCGGGGCGATCTCCAGCATCGGCACGGGTGTCGAGGAGTACACCGCGGGGCTGCGGGCCGGCCGCTCCGGTGCGCGGCCGATCACCCGGTTCGACACCGAGGGGTTCGGCCAGAACATCGCCTGCGAGGTCCCCGACTTCGAGCCGGAGCGCTGGATCCGCAACGTCCCCCTCGACGACATGGGCCGCGCCGGGCAGTTCGCCGTCGCCGCCGCCCGGATGGCCGTGGAGGACGCCGGGCTCACCGAGGCCGACCTCGGCGAGCGCCAGGCCGTCATCAGCGTCGGCACCACCGACGGCGAGGGGCACGACATCGGCGTGCTGGTCGAGCAGGAGATCGCGGCCGGGGACCCGGAGGGCATGGACCCGGTGCTGTCCCGCCGGATCAACGCCGGCCGGCTCACCACCGTCATCGCCCGCGAGCTGCGGATGCCGAACGTGGAGCCGACCACCATCACCACCGCCTGCGCGGCGGGCAACTACTCGATCGGCTACGGGCTGGACGCGATCCGCTCCGGCGAGGTCGACATCGCCCTGTGCGGCGGCGCCGACGCCGTCTGCCGCAAGGCCTTCGCGCTGTTCAAGCGCTTCGGCGCGCTCACCCCGGACGTGGTCCGCCCGTTCGACAAGAACCGCCAGGGCATCCTGACCGGCGAGGGCGCGGGCATCCTCGTCCTGGAGAGCCTGGAGTCCGCCCTCGCCCGCGGCGCGCACATCTACGCCGAGGTGCTCGGGTACGGCCTCAGCTGCGACGCCGCCCACCCGACCGCGCCGAACCGCGACGGCATCGCCCGCGGCATCCGGCTCGCCCTGGACGACGCCGGGGTCGAGCGGGACGAGATCGACTTCATCTCCGCGCACGGCACCGGCACCAAGGCCAACGACAAGACCGAGTCGGCCGCCATCGTCGACGTGTACGGCGACGCACCGCCGCGCACCGTCGCGGTGAAGTCGATGCTCGGCCACTCGATGGGCGCGGCCAGCGCGCTCGGCGCGATCGCCTGCAGCCTCGCCATCGAGCACCAGTTCATCCCGCCGACCATCAACCACGTGGAGACCGACCCCGACTGCCCGCTGGACGTCGTGCCCAACCAGGCCGTCGACGCGGAGGTCCGGATCGTGGAGAACAACTCCAGCGCCTTCGCCGGCAACAACGCCATCCTGATTCTGGGCACGTACGGAGAGCGAGTCTGACGATGACCACCGCAGCCACCCCGGCGGCCCTGCCGCCGGAGACACTCGTCATCACCGGTTGGTCGGCCGTGTCGCCGTACGGCCTGACCCGCCAGGACTTCGCGTCCGGCGTGCGCGCCGGCGCCAAGACCGCCGTCAAGGCGGACGCCGCGCTCGGCACGCTGCCGTCGCCCGACGTCTGCCTGGTGCCCGGCTTCGACATCAAGGGCCTGCTCGGCCCCACCGGCACCGCCAAGATGGACCGGCTCACCGCGCTGGCCCTGGTCGCCTCCGACGGCCTGCTCAAGGACGCCGACGGCAACCGGGTGGTGGAGACCGACGACCGCACCGGTGTGGTCCTCGGCATCTCGATGGGCAGCCTGGAGAACGTCACCAACTTCCTCAAGCAGTCCTACACCAACGCGCTGCCCTTCCACGTCGACGCCGGCCGCATCCCCTTCGGCAGCCTCAACCACGCCGCCGGCGCCACCGCCATCCGGCACGACCTCAAGGGCCCCAACACCACCGTCGCCGGCGGCCGGGTCAGCGGCCTGCTCGCCCTCAACTACGCGCGGCGCCTGATGGGCCAGGGCCGGGCGACCAAGTACCTGGTCGGCTCGGCCGAGGAGTTCTCCGCCGCGCACGCCTGGATCGAGCACACCGCCGTCGCGGCCGGCGACTCCACGCCGCTGCTCGGCGAGGGCTGCGGCCTGTTCGTCGTCGAGCACGCCGGCACCGCCCAGCGCCCGGCGCTCGCCGCGGTGCTCGCGGTGGAGACCCGCGTCGACATCGACGACGACCCGAAGGCCGCCGTCACCGCGTGCGTGCAGCGCGCCCTGGCCCGCGCCGGCGTCACCGCCGACGAGGTCTGGGCCGCCGTCCCGTGCGCCGCGCCGACCGCGGCCGGCCGGGCCGAGTACGACGCGCTCGCCGCGCTGCTGCCGGCCGAGGCACTGGGCCGGGTCCCGTCCATGGAACTGCTCGGCGACACCAGCGCGGCCTCCGCGTCCTTCCAGATCCAGGCGGTGCTCGGCGTGGCCGAGGCCGACCCGGCGGCCCGGGGCCGGATCGCCCTGGTGTCCGCCGTCGACCGTGACGGCGCGGTGGGCTGCGCCGTCCTGAGACTCTTCGGGGAGCACGCGTGATCGCCCTGGTCAGCGGCGGGTCCCGGGGCATCGGCAAGGCCATCGTGCTGCGCCTGGCCCAGGACGGCTACGACGTCGCCTTCTGCTACCGCTCCAACGCCGAGGCCGCCGAGCAACTCGCCAAGCAGGCGGGAGAGTTCGGCACCCGGATCACGGCCACCCAGTGCGACGTGGCCGACCCGGAGCAGGTCCGCGACTGGTACAACCGCACCGAGCGCGAGGTCGGCCCGGTGGACGCCGCCGTCACCTCGGCCGGCATCACCCGGGACCGCCCGGTCATCCTGATGCCGGAGGACGACTGGAACCAGGTCCTGCGCACCAACCTGGACGGCGTGTACCACGTGTGCCGCGCCGCCGCCTTCGCGATGAGCAAGCGCCGCAGCGGATCGATCGTCAACCTGTCCTCGGTGTCCGGCATCTACGGCAACCTCGGCCAGGCCAACTACGCCGCGTCCAAGGCCGGCATCATCGGCTTCACCAAGTCCCTCGCCAAGGAGACCGGCCCGCGCGGCGTGCGCGCCAACGTGGTCGCGCCGGGCCTGATCGCCACCGACATGGTCGGCGACATGTCCGACGCCGCGGTGGAGCGGATGCTGAAGAACGTCGCCCTCGGCCGGGCCGGCAAGCCCGAGGAGGTGGCCGACCTGGTCTCCTTCCTGGTCTCCGACCGCGCCGCCTACATCAGCGGGTCGGTCTTCGAGATCCACGGCGGCGGCACGTTCTGATGGGAGCACGAATGCAGGGGGCCCAGGGACTGCGCGACCACTACGACGCGATCGTCGTCGGCAGCGGCATCGGCGGCCTGACCACCGCCGGCTACCTGGCGGCCGACGGGCGCAGCGTCCTCGTCCTCGAACAGCACGACATCGCCGGCGGCAACGCGCACGTGTTCCGCCGCCGGCGCAAGTACGAGTTCGACGTCGGCACGCACTACCTCGGCGACTGCGGCCCCGACGGGCACTTCCCGGCGATCCTGGCCGGCCTCGGCGTCCTGGACCGGGTGCGGTTCCGGCCGATGGACAACGAGCAGGGCTTCGACCGGATCATCACGCCCACCGCGACCGTCGACGTGCCGGCCGGCTGGGACGCCTACCGCGACCGGCTGCGGCAGGCCCTGCCCGAGGAGGCCGACCGGATCGCCGGCTTCCTCGAACTCGCCGAGAACGTGGCCGGCTCGACCCGCGCCGGCCTGAACGGCGAGTCCCTGGTCGACCTGTTCCGCAAGTCCCCGCAGACCATGCGCTGGTCCCGCCGCACCTTCGCCGACGCCCTGGGCCACTTCGGCCTCTCCGCCAAGGCGCGCACGCTGCTCGCGGCGCAGGCCGGCAACTACGGCACCATGCCCGACGGCATCAGCCTGGCCCACCACGCCTCGATGATGGACCACTACCTGCGCGGCGCGTACTACCCCGAGGGCGGCGGCCAGGCGATGGTCGCCGCGTTCGTCGAGGCGCTGGAGGCGCACGGCGGCGAACTGCGCACCCGCTGCGACGTCCGCCGCATCCTGGTCGAGAACGGGCGCGCCACCGGCGTCGAACTCACCGACGGGCAGCGGGTCTCGGCCCCGCTGGTCATCTCCAACGCGGACTACCGGCGCACCGTCCTCGACCTGTGCGGCGGCGAGGACGCCTTCCCCGCCGAGGTGGTGGCCCGCACCCGCGCGGCGACCATGCGCGGCTCCTTCGTCTCGGTGTACATCGGGCTCGACACCGAACTGCCGGGCCTGCCCAACGCCAACCTCTGGTGGCACGACAGCGACGACATGGAGGGCGCGCACGCCGCCATGCTGGAGCGGTACGCCCGGGACGGCTCGATGGACTCGGTGCCGGCGCTCACCTTCTCCTTCGCCTCCCTCAAGGACCCGGGCGCCACCGCCGTCTGCCCGCCCGGCCACAGCAACTTCCAGCTCATGACGGGCCTGCCGCCCGGCTACGAGTTCTGGGGCCTGGAGAGCGGCCCGGCCGACGGCGAGCCCTACCGCCGCAACGCCGCCTACCTCGCCCGCAAGCAGCAGCTCACCGAGGTCATGCTGGCCACCGCCGAGAAGGTCATCGGCCCGTTCCGGGAGCGCATCACCCACCTGGAGACGGCCACCCCGCTCACCCACGAGCGCTACATCCGGGCCACCGGCGGCACCCCGTACGGCATGGCCAGCTGGGGCGGCTCCAACCAGCGGCCGGACGTGCGCACCGAGGTCGAGGGCCTGTACGTGGTCGGCCAGAGCGTCCGCTACGGCAGCGGCATCGCCGCGGTCGCGAACAGCGGCATGGCCGCCGCCTCCGACATCATCGGCCGCGGGCTGCTTCGCGAGGTGTTCGGCGGCGCGGTGCTCGGCGACCCCTCCCGGCTGCCCGACCGCGGCCCGGACTGGGACCCGCTGGTGGTCTCGCGCGGGCGGGCGCGGCAGCGCGCCAAGGGCCTGGCCCGCATCGGCTGACCCCTCCTCCGCCCCTCCCGTTTCCCCACCCTCCGATCCGCACCCCTCCGACCAGGAGCACTGTTCCCATGAATCAGGTCCCTCCCTTCGCCGTGGTCTCCGGCGCCCAGGTGCACGAGGCCCTCGACGGGCACGAGGACGAGGTCGTCGCCACGGTCGAGGCCGCGTACCGGCTGCACGGCGAGGGGCAGACGGTCAACCCGGACTCGTACTTCCTGCGCTTCCCCGACCGCCCGTCCTCCCGGATCATCGCGCTGCCGGCCTCGGTCAAGGGCGAGGTCGGCGTGCACGGCATCAAGTGGATCTCCAGCTTCCCGGACAACGTGGCGGCCGGCCTCCCGCGCGCCTCGGCCGTCCTGATCCTCAACGACGCCGAGACCGGCTACCCGTTCGCCTGCCTGGAGAGCTCGATCATCAGCGCGGCGCGCACCGCCGCCTCCGCGGCCCTCGCGGCGGCCCGGCTCGCTGACGCCCGCGGCCAGCGCCCGACCCGGGTCGGCTTCTTCGGCGTCGGCCTGATCGCCCGCTACGTGCACACCTACCTCGCCGCCAACGGCTTCGACTTCACCGCGGCCGGCGTCCACGACCTGTCCGCCGAGCACGCCGAGGGCTTCTCCGACTACCTGCGCCGGACCGAGGGCGAGGGCGTGGAGATCACCGTCCACGACAAGGCCGAGGACCTGATCCGCTCCAGCGACCTGGTGGTCTTCGCCACCATCGCCGGCGAGCCGCACGTGACGGACCCGCAGTGGTTCTCGCACAACCCGCTGGTGCTGCACGTCTCGCTGCGCGACCTCTCCCCCGAGATCGTCCTCGACTCGTGGAACGTCGTCGACGACATCGAGCACTGCATGAAGGCCGGCACCTCGCCGCACCTGGCCGAACAGCGCGTCGGCCACCGCGAGTTCGTCGCCGGCACGCTCTACGACGTGCTCACCGGCACGATCACCCCGCCGTCCGACCGGCCAGTGGTCTTCTCCCCGTTCGGCCTCGGCGTGCTCGACATGGCCGTCGCCAAGCACGTCTACGACCGCGTCCTCGCGACCGGGCAGCTGCACACCGTCCCGGACTTCTTCCACGAGCTCAAGCGCTACGGCTGAGCCCTCCCCGCCCTGCCCCAGAGGCCCGCCCGCGCTCCCGGCGCCGGCGGGCCTCCGGCCTTTCCCGCCGCCCCGCCCCCTCCGCTGACGGCCAACTGACGGCACGCTGACCGAACGGCCCCCCGGCCTCCCGACGCCTTGTCCGCGCCATGGACGGCCGCCCAGAATCACCCGCATGAGATCCTTTGCCAACCTGGCCGAATTCACCGGGGCGACCGGGGAGCACCTCGGCTACAGCGAATGGCTCGACGTCACCCAGCACAGCGTCGACCAGTTCGCCGACGCCACCGGCGACCTCCAGTGGATCCACGTGGACCCGGAGCGCGCCGCCACCGGCCCGTTCGGCGGGACCATCGTCCACGGCTACATGACGCTCGGCCTGCTGCCCGCGATGATGCGCGCGATCTTCGAGATCCACAACGTCAAACTGGGCGTCAACTTCGGCCTGGACAAGGTCCGCTTCCCCCGCCCGATCCCGGTCGGCGCCCGGGTCCGCGGCGGCGCCAAGGTCACCAGCGTCCGCGAGACCCCGATGGGCCACCTGGCCGCGGTCCGGATGACGGTGGAGGTCGAGGGCCAGCAGCACGCGGCCTGCGTGGCGGACACCCTGTCCCTCTTCGTCGCCGCCCCCGACACCGCCGAGGGCGGCTCGGACGGCTTCTGAGCCCGCCCGCCGACGTCACCGCCGCCGCCAGGTAGAAGAACCTCCCCCTCCGGTCGTGCAAGAGGGGGGTTATTACTACCGATTCCGGCACGCCGTCCCCGCCAGAATGGTCACACGGCCACCACGGCCGCGGCACAGCGAACGGCACAGAGAGGAGCGGGTCATGGACCGCACGATGAAGCTCGGGGGAAGCCCCTCGGCGGTCGAGATCAGGGGATTCTCCGTCCCCGCCGGATTCACCGGGCTGCGGCGGGCACTGGCCCTCTGCTGGATGTCCGTCGCGGCCTTCGGGCGCTCGCTCGGGGTCACCGGCGCGATCTCCCTCGTCGGCCCCGGCCTCGGCCTGGTGCCGCGGGCCATGGAGCGCGTCCGGGCACTGGCCGCCCGCCAGCGCGGCCTGTCCGAGCGCTGGTCCGGCGTGCAGATCCCCGGCCCGCCCAGCGGCCTGCCGGCCGCCCCCGAGGGCGCCTCGGGGGCCGTCGCCCGCTACCGCTGGATCATGAGCGACCCGCAGACCAAGCGGGAGTTCACCTGGGTGCTCACCGACCCGATCGCCGGCGGCTTCCTCGCCTTCATGCCGATCGCCGTCCTGCTCAGCGGCTTCTGGGGCATCTTCCTGGCCTTCTTCGGCGTCCCGCTGTCGACCCAGTGGGACGGCCTCTGGTACCAGTTCATCCCGATCGACGGCCAGGCCACCGCGGTGCTGGCCGGCGTCCTCGGCGTCCTGCAACTGCCGCTGGCCCTGTGGATGGCCCCCCGCGCCGTCCGCAAGCACGCCCTGTACACCCACTCCATGCTCGCCCCCAGCGAGCAGGAACTGATGGCCAGCCGGATCCAGCACCTCACCACCACCCGCAGCACCGCCGTCGACACCCAGATGGCCGAGATCCGGCGGATCGAACGCGACCTGCACGACGGCGCCCAGGCCCGCCTGGTCGCGATGGGCATGACCCTGGACGCCGCCGAACACCTGCTGGAGACCAACCCCGAGGCCGTCCGGGCCCTGCTCATCGAGGCCCGCCAGTCCTCCTCCAAGGCCCTGGAGGAGATCCGCAACCTGGTCCGCGGCATCCACCCGCCGGTCCTCGCCGACCGCGGACTCGCCGACGCGGTGCGGGCGCTGGCCATGGTCTGCCCGGTCCCCACCGAGGTCGTCGTCGACCTCCCCGGCCGCCCCGAGATGCCCGTCGAGTCCGCCGCCTACTTCGCGATCTCGGAGATCCTCACCAACGTCGCCAAGCACTCCGGCGCCGACCGGGCCTGGATCGACATCCGTTACGATCACGGCATGCTGCGCATCACCGTGACCGACAGCGGCCGCGGCGGCGCCGACGCCACCCGGGGCACCGGCCTGCGCGGCATCGAGCGACGACTCAGCACGTTCGACGGGGTCCTGGCCGTGAACAGCCCCGTCAACGGCCCGACCATGGTGACGATGGAGCTTCCGTGCGTATTGTCCTCGCCGAAGACCACTTCCTCCTGAGGGACGGCCTGATCCGCCTCCTCCAGGCCTACGGACACGAGGTGGTGGCCGCCGTCGACAACGGCGCCGACCTCCTCGCAGCCCTCACCGAGCAGCAGCCGGACGTCGCGGTCGTCGACGTCCGGCTTCCGCCGAACTTCACCGACGAGGGCCTGCGCGCCGTCCTCACCGCCCGCCGCACCATGCCCGACCTCCCGGTCCTGCTCCTCTCCCAGTACGTCGAACCGCTCTACGCCCGCGAACTCCTCGCCAGCGGCGGCCGCGGCGTCGGCTACATGCTCAAGGACCGCGTCACCAACGGCTCCCAGTTCCTCGACTCGATCCGCCGCGTCGCCGACGGCGGCACCGCGATGGACCCCGACGTCATCTCCCAGCTCCTCGTCCGCAAGGAACGCGACGAGAACGTCGGCAGCCTCACCGACCGCGAACGCGAAGTCCTCGAATGGCTCGCCCAGGGCCGCTCCAACGCCGGCATCGCCCAGGGCCTCTTCATCACCGAGAAGGCCGTCGCCAAGCACATCAGCAACATCTTCACCAAGCTCGGCCTCCTCCCCACCGACGGCGACAACCGCCGCGTCCTCGCCGTCCTCGCCTACCTCGACCAGTGACGTCCGTCCACGGCGAGCAGGCCGTCAGCCGTGGCGGGCGCCCGAGTCCCAGACCCAGGCCGCGATGCCGACCCGGTTGTTCACCTTCAACTTCCGCTGCACGTGGGCCATGTGGGTCTTCACCGTGCCAGCCGAGATGAACAGCGCCTCCGCGATGTCGGCGTTGGTCAGGCCGTCCGCGACCAGCCGCGCGACCTCAAGCTCACGCGGCGTCAACTGCTCGACCTTGGGCGCCTTCTTCTGCTTCGGGCCGGCCAGGCTCCGCAGCAGCCGGGTGGTGATCTGCGGGCTGATCAGCGAGTCGCCCTCGACGGCGGCGCGCACCGCCTCGATCAGCAGCGGCGCACCGGAACGCTTCAGCAGGAAGCCGTACGCGCCCGCCTTCAGTGCCGAGTGGACGTACTCGTCGAGGTCGAAGGTGGTGACGATGACGACCCGTACGCCCGGGCTCTCCTCGGCCAGCCGGCGGGTCAGCTCCAGCCCGTCCATCCGCGGCATCCGGATGTCGGCGAGCAGGACGTCCGGCCGCAGCGTTCGCGCGATCTCGAGCGCCTCGTCACCGTCGCCCGCGACCGCGAGCACCTCCATGTCCGGTTGCAGGTCGAGGATGTGTCGAAAGCCTTCCCGCACGGTTGCCTGGTCGTCAGCGATCACGATGCGTGTCGTCATAGGCTGATCCTCGCACGGGGTAGCATCCGAGCACATGACAAATCAACTGGCCAGGATCGGACGCCCAGTTGGCACGGCGTTACTCGCGGCGGTCGCCATCTCGGTTGCGGTGTGGGCGGGTTCACCGGTTTCGGTACTGATCCGGGGCTCGACGACGGTGGCGGTGCTGGCCGCCGCGGTCCTGATCGTGTGGCTGCCGGGGCAACCACGGACCCGGAACCTGGTGACCGTCCCGGCGGCCTGCGCGATCTCGCTGTACGCGACGTTCCGCTACGAGGGCCCCGCCGACAACACCTCGGGGCTCTGGATCCTGGTCGAGTCGGTCGCTCTGCTGGTCACCGTCATGCCCGCGGTGCGCGGGTCCGCTCCGGCGGTCGCCGCCCTGCTGGGGCTGCTCCTGCTGGTGACCGCGACCCTGCTGCCGCTGCGGATCGCGCTGACCCTCGACCCGCCGGCCGGGCCGCGCGAGACCATCGGGCTCTGCGTGGTCTGGGGCCTGGCCGCGGTGGCCGCGGTGGGGGCGTCCTGCTACCTGCGCTCACTGGACAGCCGGCGCAGGCTGGCGGTCACGGAGGAGCGGCGCGCCCAACGGCTGCACGTCGCCCGGGATCTGCACGACTTCGCCGCGCACGACGTGACCGGGGTGATGGTGCTGGCGCAGGCGGCCCAGATGCTGGCCAAGGTGTCGCCGGAGAAGGCGCTGGCGCTGCTCCCGCAGATCGAGAACGCCGGCATCCAGGCGCTGAAGTCGATGGACCGGACGATCCGGATCCTCAGCGAGCTGGAAGAGGACCGCCGGCCGGGCCGGGACGGGGACGGGACGGCGGCGGACGATCCCGAGGAAAACACGGCGGCCCGGCCCCACTCGCTGGACGAACTGCCGGACCTGATGAACCGGTTCGAGCACACCGGGCTGATCCCGGCCCGGCTCGAACTCTCCCCCGGCGCCGTGGACGGCCTGCCGGAGCTGGTCGACGCCGTCGGCTACCGGGTGGTGATGGAGGCGCTCACCAACGTCCGCCGACACGCCCCCGCCTCGCCCAGGGTGACGGTCACCGCCGAGCGGGTGGCCGACGGCGGCGCCCTGCGGGTCCTGATCCACAACGAGCCGGTTCCGGCCGGCGCCCGGGCGGACGCCGCGGCGGCGGCCGAGCGCGAGGGCGGCGGCACCGGCATCCGGGAGCTGCGTCGGCGGGTCGCGGGGCTGGGCGGCGAGCTGACCGCCGGGGCCTGCGCGAACGGCGGCTGGCAGGTCGCCGTCGTCCTGCCGCTGGACGGCATCCCGGCCGCCCGCGGCATCGGCGACGGGGCAGGCGCCCCGGCCGGGCACGCTCGGGGCGCTCTCACCCGTCCGGGCGATCAGTCCTCTCCGGGTTGACCGACGTCCTCACCTGATCGGAGGACGGCAGCCGCAGCGAACCCGCCGCCGCGCCGGCCAGCCCGAGCATCGCCAGGCCGACGGCGCAGCCGAGCATCGCCTGGGTGCCGCTCAGCCACTGCGAGAGCAGCCCTCCCAGGGCCGCGCCGCCGGCCTGCGCGCCGCCGTTGAACAGGTTGGTCGCCGAACTCAGCCGGCCGCGCATGCCGTCCGGGGTGAGCAGGATCTGCTGCGTACCGACGACGGTGTACGCGGTCGGCGCGAGGAAGGCCATGGCGGCCAGGAAGCCGCCCCAGACCAGCGCGCCGCTGGTGACGGACATCAGCGGAACAAGCACCGCGAGCAGCCAGATGATCCCGACCACGGCCTGGTAGGGCGTGATCGAGCGGGAGATCCGCGGCGCCGCGAGCGCGCCGATCAGGCCGCCGACACCGAACATCGCGGCCATCGTGCCGACCTTCCCCGGCGAGGCCCCGTTCTGCTCGGCGGCCACGATGACGACCAGGTAGAGCGCCTGGAACAGCAGGTTGAGGCCGAGCAGCAGCAGGGTGGTCGAGCGCATGAACGGCTGGCGCACCAGGAAGGCGAAGCCGGCCACGATGTCACGCGGGATGGTCGAGATCGGGGAGGGCTTGCGCTCCTGCTTCGGCAGCCGGACGAACAGCAGCGTCACGAAGGCCACCAGGTGGGCGACGGCGTCGGCGAGGAACGGAACGGCCCGCCCCAGGCCGAACAGGAACCCGCCGCCCGAGGTGCCGACCAGCTGCCCGAGGTGCATCCGCGCGGTGTTCACCGAGAGCGCCGTGGGCAGTTGCTCGCGGGTCACCACCAGTGGCAGCGAGGCCCGCTCGGCCGGGTCGAACAGGCTGGTGGCCGCCCCGGCGACGGCCGCGGTGAGCAGCAGCAGCCAGGTGGTGACGTGCCCGGTGGCGGCGGCGAGCGCGAGCAGGCCGAGCATCACCGCCCGGACCAGCACGCAGACCACCATGATCTTCTTGCGGTCCCAGCGGTCCACCAGCGCGCCGGCCGGCAGCCCGACGGCCACCTGGGCCACCGCGTTGACCGCGCTCACCGCGCCGGCCACCCCGGGGGAGCCGGTCGTGGCGAGGGCGAGCAGCGGGAAGGCGATGGTGGAGACGTTGAGACCGGTCTCGGAGGCCGTGGTGCCGATCCACAGCAGGTGGTAGACCCGGTTGCGGCGGAGCGGGAGCTCCGGTTCCGTGACGGCCACCGGGCGGTCGGCGGCGGGTGCGAGCTCACTCATCCCCGCACCTCCCGGCACTCGCCGGCGATCGCGCGCAGCACGTCGGCGAACTCCGCGGCCAGCCGCTCCACCGTCCCGTGGTGGTGGACCGCCGGGGAGTAGTACCAGGTGAACTCCAACCGTCCGTCGTGGATCCCGCCGACGATCTCCAACACGTGCTCCATCCGGTCGTCCGGGCCGAGGTCCTGGCCGATCGCGCCGTGCACGGTGTGCACGAGCCCGCTGCCGGGCCCGCCGTCGCTGCGGTGCCGGCCGAGGAAGTTGAACACCACGTCCGGGTCCGGCCCGGTGAGCACGGTGTCCGGGTGCAGGTGGCGCAGCGGGCCGTGGCCCAGGCCCTTGCCGGGGACAGCACGCAGCTGCCGCCGCACGATGCGGGTGAGGGCCCGCCAGTCGTCGCCCTCGGGGACGGTGAGGCGGACGGGGTGCACCGCGGTGAACCAGCCGACCGTCCGGGACAGGTCGACGTCGTCGAGCAGCCGCTCGCGGCCGTGGCCCTCCAGGTCGACGGTGACCTCGTCCTCGCCGGTCCAGCGGGCCAGCACCCGGGCGAGCGCGGCGAGCGCGATCTCCTCGACCCTGGTGCGGTAGACGGTCGGCGCGTGCTCGGCCAGCTGGGCCGAGTCTTCGGCGCCGAGCCGCACCCGCACCTCCCGGCCGCCGCCCACGGTGGCGACGCCGTCGAGGTCGCGGGGCACCGGCCGGGCGGCGCCGACCCCGTTCCAGTGGTCGAGCTCGTGGTCCAGCGCGCCGGAGCGCACGTGCTCGACCAGGCGGGCGGACCACTCCTGGAAGGTGGTGCTCCGCGGGCCGAGGTCGACCGGCCGCCCGGCCGCCGCCTGGGTGTGGGCCGCGTCCAGGTCGTCCAGCAGGATGTTCCAGGACACGGTGTCGACCACCAGGTGGTGGGCCGTCAGGAACAGTCGGTCGCGGCGGCGTCCACCGGACTCGAAGAGGACGGCGGCGAGCAGCGGGCCGCGGTCCAGGTCGAATCCGGCCTGGGTGGCGCGGGCCTCCCGGTCCAGCAGCGCGCCCAGTTCGCCGTCGGGGGTGGCGGAGGTGTCCACCACCCGCAGCAGCGGCTCGCCGGCCCGGTAGGGCGGGTTCTCCTGGGCCCAGCCGTCGACGGTGCGGGTGTAACGCATCCGCAGCGCGTCGTGGTGCTCGACCAGGCTCTCCAGCGCGGCGGTGAGCGCCGCGCGGTCGGCCGGCGCGCCGAGCTCCAGCAGCACCGACTGGTTGAAGTGGTGCGGGTGGTCGTGGGTGTCGAAGAACCAGCGCTGCACCGGGGTCAGCGGGACGGGCCCGACGGCCGGCGGCCGGCCCTCGGCCGCGCCGTCGCCGATCTCGGTGGCGACGGCGGCGAGTCCGGCCACGGTCTGGTGCAGGAAGACGTCCTGGGCGTCCAGCCGCAGCCCGGCCCGGCGGGCCCGGGCGACCACCTGGATGCTGAGGATGGAGTCGCCGCCGAGGTCGAAGAAGCTGTCTTCGACGCCGACCCGCTCGATGCCGAGCGTCTGTGCCCAGATCCGGGCGAGCAGTTCCTCCTTCCGGTCGCGCGGCGCCACCCGGGCCGCCACGGCGGTGTCCGGTCCGGTCGGCGCCGGGAGCCTGCGCCGGTCCACCTTCCCGTTGGTGCCGACCGGGAGCTGGTCGAGCACCTGGACGGCGGCCGGCACCATGTAGCCGGGCAGGGCGCGGGCCACCGCGTCCCTGAGCACCGCGGGCGAGAGCTCGGAGGCACCCGACCGGGCGCCCGGGGCCACGTACGCGGCCAGCAGCTCGCGGCCGCCCTCCGGCTTGAAGACCACCACGGCGGCGTCCCCGACGCCGGGCTCGCGCAGCAGCACGGCCTCGATCTCGGAGGGCTCGACCCGGTGGCCACGAACCTTGAACTGCGTGTCGGTGCGGCTGACGAACTCCAGCTCGCCGCCGGCCACCCGGCGGACCAGGTCGCCGGTGCGGTACATCCGGCTCCCGGGCCCGCCGAACGGGTTGGCGACGAACCGCCCGGCGGTCAGGCCGGGCTGTCCGGCGTAGCCGCGGCCGAGCCCGGGGCCGTCGATGTAGAGCTCGCCGGGCACGCCGTCCGGCACCGGCCGCAGGTGGCGGTCGAGGATGTGCAGGCCGACGCCGTTGAGCTCGGTGCCGACCGGCACGGGGGCGCCCGCGGGCAGCTCGCCCGGACTCCACAGGGTGGAGACCAGCGTGGCCTCGCTCGGCCCGTACACGTTGAAGAACTCCCGGCCCTGTGACCAGGTGCGCACCAGGTCGGGCGGGCAGACGTCGCCGGCGGCGGCGACGGTGGGCAGCCGGCCGCGCAGCCGCTCGGCGTCCATCACCGCGAGCAGCGCCGGGGGCAGCACCGCCACGGTGGCACCGGTCCGGATGATCTCCCCGGCCGGGTCGGGCGCGGGGCGCGGGCTGGTGAGGCAGAGCGCGCCGCCTGCGGTGAGGGTGCAGAACAGGTCGCACACCCCGCCGTCGAAGCTGGCCGGCGCGTACTGCAGCACCCGGCTGTCGGCGGTGATGTCCCAGGCCTCGCGCAGCACCCGGGCGGTCCGGGCGATCGCGCCGTGGCTGATCACCACGGCCTTGGGGCGGCCGGTGGAACCGGAGGTGTGCACCACGTAGGCGACGTGGTCGGCCTCCACCCGGTACGGGGAGCCCGGCTCGCCGGGCAGCGCGGGGCCGGCCGGGGCCACCTCGCCGTCCGACCCGTCCGACCCGTCCGACCCGTCCGACCCGTCCGACCCGTCCATCCGCAGGACGGTGAACGGCCCCTCGGGGAGCCGCTCTGCCAGGTGCGCCTGGGTGAGCAGCAGCGGGACCGCGGTGCCGCTGATCATCGCGCCGATCCGGTCGGCCGGGTACTGCGGGTCCAACGGCACGTAGCCGCCGCCGGCCTTGAGCACCGCGAGCGCCGCCACCACCATCTCCACCCCGCGGTCGGCGAACACGCCGACCAGGGTGTCCGGGGTGACGCCCCCGGCGACCAGGCGGCGGGCCAGGCCCCCGGCCCGGGCGTCTAGTTCGCCGTACGAAACCTCGGTGCCGTCGTCGGCGACCACGGCCACCGCGTGCGGGCGCTCCTCGGCCCGCCGGCCCACCAGCTCGTGGGCGAGCACGCCGGCTTCCCCGTCCGGATCCCGGTGCCAGCGCCGGGGCTCCAGCACGAGCTCCTCGGCCGGGACGTAGGGGAGTTCGCGCAGCGGGTCGCCCGGGCGCTCGGAAATGCCGCCGAGCAGCAGGACCAGGGCGTCGGCCATCCGGCGGGCGGTGCTCCGGTCGAACAGGCCGACGCTGTACTGCAGGGCGGCGTCCAGGCCGCGGTCGGTCTCCTGGAACTGGAAGGTGAGGTCGAACGCGGCGCCGCCGGTGGGCAGGCCGAACTCCTCGGTGCGGGCGCCGTCGAGGCGCACCGGGCCGCCCGGGGCGTCCTGCAGGACCACCATGGCCTGGAACAGCGGGGTGCGGCTCGGGTCGCGCTCCGGCCGCAGCGCCTCGACCAGCCGGTCGAAGGGCACGTCGGCGTGGGCGAAGGCGCCGTTGACGGACTCCCGCACCCGGCCGAGGAAGCCGTCGAAGCCCTCCTCCCAGTCCACCTCGGAACGCAGCACCAGGGTGTCCACGAAGAAGCCGACCACCTGCTCCAGTTCGGGCCGGTCGCGACCGGCCGAGACGGTGCCCACCGCGATGTCGTCCTGGCCCGACCAGTGCGCGAGCAGCAGCTGGGTCGCCGCGACCAGCACGGTGAACAGCGTCGCGCCGCGGTCCTGGGCGATCCGCTTGAGCCGCTTGGCGGTCTCCGCGTCCACGGCGAACTCCAGCTGCGCGCCCTCGCGGCCGCGCACCGGCGGCCGGGGCCGGTCGGTGGGCAGCTCCAGCGGCTCCAGGCCGGCCAGCCGCTCCCGCCACCAGTCGAGCCGGCCGCTCCCCGCGCGCTCCCAACGGGCACGCTGCCAGGCCGCGAAGTCGGCGTACTGGATGGGGAGTTCCGGCAGGTCGGCGGTACCGCCGTGCCGCCGGACGCGGTACAGCTCGGCGAGGTCGCGGACCAGCACGCCGGCCGAGCGGCCATCGGTGACGATGTGGTGCAGGACCAGGGTCAGCACGTGCTCGTCCTCGGCCAGCCGGACCAGGTGGGCCCGGAACAGTGGACCGGTGCGCAGGTCGAAGGGGGTGGCGCCGTCGGCGCCGATGGCCTCCCGCAGCCGGTCCTCGCGCTCGTGCGCGGGGTGGCCGGCCAGGTCGGTGCGGGCCAGCGCGAAGGGCCGCCCGGCCGGGGCGATCAACTGCCGCCCCTCGCCGTCGACCTGGCCGAAGAGCGTGCGCAACGACTCGTGCCGGTCCACCAGGTCGGCCAGCGCCAGTTCCAGTGCGTCGGCGTCCAACGGGCCGTGCACCCGCAGGCCCAGCGGCGAGTTGTACTCGGCACCGGTCCCGCCGAACTGCCCGAGGAACCAGAGCCGTTGCTGGCCGAAGGAGAGCGGCGGGGCACTTTCCCGGCCGACCGGCGCCAGCGCGTCGGCGGGCGCCTCCCGCTCGGCGGCGAGCAGCGCGGCCAGCGACCGGACGGTCGGCGCGCTGAACAGGGCGCGCGGGGAGATCCCGGAGGCCACGTGCTGCCGCAGCCGGGACACCACCCGGATGCTCAGCAGCGAATCGCCGCCCAGCTCGAAGAAGTTGTCCTCGGCCCCGATCCGCTCGACGCCCAGCACCTCCGCCCAGATCCCGGCCAGCAGGATTTCCGACGCGCCCTCGGGGGCCAGGTACTCGCCGCCGAGGGCGAGGTCCTCGGGCGGCTCGGGCAGCGCCCGGCGGTCGGTCTTGCCGTTGGGCAGCAGGGGGACGCGGTCCAGTCCGACGAAGGCCGAGGGCACCATCGCCTCGGTGAGGCCGACGGCCAGTCGGGCCCGCAGCCCGGCCGGGTCGATCCCGGCGCCGGGCACGGCGGGCACCACGTACGCCACCAGCCGGTCCCGGCCGCGGTCTCGGCGGGCCACCACGACCGCCTCGGCCACGTCGTCCAGCGCGGTGAGCGCCGCCTCGACCTCGGCGAGCTCGATCCGGAAGCCGCGGATCTTGACCTGGTGGTCGGCCCGGCCGAGGAACTCCAGGACGCCGTCGGCCGTCCAGCGGCCCAGGTCGCCCGGCCGGTACAGCCGGCCGCCCGGGGTGAACGGGTCGGACAGGAAGTGCTCGGCGGTCAGCTCGGGACGCCGCCAGTAGCCGGCACTCACGCCGTCCCCGCCGATGTGGATGTGGCCGGGCACGCCGACCGGCACCGGCTCGCCCCGCTCGTCGAGGACGTACACCCGGGTGTTGCCGATCGGGCTGCCGACCGGCACGTAGGCGGCGAGGCGGGCCAGCCGCTCGGGGGTGGGTACGAACACCGTGGAGTCAACGGTGGCCTCGGTCGCCCCGTAGGCGTTGACCACCATGGTGTCCGGGTGGGCGTGCTCCAGCAGCTCGCGGCAGTCGTCGACGCGCCAGCCCTCCGAGCCGACCGACATCACCTGGAAGGCCGGCAGCCGCTCGCCGCGCCCCCCGACCTCCTCGACCAGTGCCCTGGCAAGTGAGGGGACCAGTTCGATCGCGGTACCGCCGACCCGCTCGACCAGCGCGAGCAGCCGGGCAGGGTCGGTGACCAGGTCGGTCGGCACGACGAGCATCGAGCCGCCGAAGAAGACCGAGCGGAGCAGGTCGGCCAGGAAGAGGTCCACCGAGAGGCTGGTGATGGAGACGAAGCGCAACCTGCGTTCCGTCAGGTCGTACAGCTCGTCCCAGGCGCCGGCGATGTGGAGCAGGTTCCGGTGGGTCACCACCACGCCCTTGGGCCGGCCGGTGGAGCCGGAGGTGTACACCACGTACGCCGGGTCGTCCGGCCCGGCGGCGACCTCCGGCGGAGTGTCCGGGCCGGTGTCGGCGACGGACTCGACGGTGACCAGGGCACCGCCGTGGCCGGGCAGCCGGTCGGCGATCGCGGCGTGGCTCAGCACCACCGCCGGCTCGGCGTCCTCCAGCATGAACTCCAGCCGCTCGCGCGGGTACGCCGGATCCAGCGGCACGTAGGCGGCACCGGACTTCAGCACGGCGAGCACGGCGAGCACCATGTCGGTGGAGCGCTCCAGGTGCAGAGCCACCCGCTCGCCCGGCCGGGCGCCGGCGGCGACCAAGCGATGGGCGAGCCGGTTGGCCCGGCGGTCCAGCTCCCGGAAGGTCAGCGGAGCGCCGCCGTCCGCCTCCAGGACGGCCACCTCGTCCGGGCGGGCGACGACCTGGGCGTCGAACAGCTCCTGGACCAGCGCCTCGGTGCGGCGCGGGCGCGCGGTGTCGTTCCACTCGGCGAGCAGGGTGTACCGCTCCCCCTCCGTGAGCCAGGGCAGCGCGGTCGGCCCGCGGTGCGGGTCCGCGGCCACGCCCTCCAGCAGGGTGCGCAGCCGGCCGCCGATCCGCTCCACGGTGGCGGCGTCGAACAGCTCGGGATCGTAGGTGAGTTCGATCCGCAGCGCGGTGTCGGCGTGACTGCTGACGGTGAGCGGCACGGTGCTGCTGTCCGAGGAGCGCAGCACCTGGACGCCCACCCCGTCGCGGCCGGTGGCGCCCTCGGCGACCGGGTAGTTTTCGAAGACCACCACGCTGTCGAACAGCCGCTCCCCGGAGGCCAGTTCGGCGCAGCGCCGGACGTCGGAGAGGGCCAGGTAGTCGTGCGCGGTGCTCTCCGCCTGCGCCGCCTGCAGGGCGCGCAGCCAGGCCCCGAGGTCACCGTCCGCCTCCGGTCCGGCCACCCGGGCCCGGACCGGGACGGTGTTGACGAACATGCCGATGCCGCTCTCGATCCCCGGCACCTCGGGGGTGCGCCCGGAGACGACGGCACCGAAAACCACGTCCGGCTCGCCGGCGTGCCGCGACAGCAGGATCGCCCAGGCGCCCTGCATCAGGGTGTTGAGGGTGATCCGGTTCTCCCGGCACCAGTCGGCCAGCACCCCGGTGACCGCCGGATCCAGGGCGAGCTTGTGCGAGCCGGCGGCCCGGGCGCGGTGGTCGGCGGCGGGCTGGCGGTCCACCGGCAGCGCGGTGGGCTCGGCGAAGCCGGCCAGCACCTGCCGCCAGTGCGCCAGGGCGGCCTCGCGGTCCTGCCCGGCCAGCCACTCCAGGTACTCGCGGAACGGCGGCCGGCTGACCGGGAGGGCGGCCCGCCCCTCGACGGCGGCGACGTAGTGCTCCAGCACCTCCTCGAACAGCTGGGCGGTGCTCCAGCCGTCCAGCAGCAGGTGGCTGAACGTCCACAGCTGGTGGACGGTCCGGTCGTCGACCCGGGCCAGGACGATCCGCATCAGCGGCCCGGCGGTCAGATCGATGCCACGCTCGCGCTCGGCCCGGACCAGCTCGTCCAGCCGCCGGCCGGGGTCGGGGTCCCCACGCCAGTCGAGCAGCTCGACCGGCAGTTCCAGGTCCGAGCGGATCAGCTGGACCGGCTCGGGCACGCCCTCCCAGCGGACGGTGGCGCGCAGCACGTCGGTGCGCCGGAACACCTCGCGCCAGGCCGCGGCCAGCGCCTCGGCGGCGACCACTCCCTCCAGCCGCAGGGCCAGCTGGTCGACGTAGGCGCCGCCGTCCGGGTCGGTCAGGGTGTGGAAGAGCATGCCGCCCTGCAACGGGGTGAGCGACAGGACGTCGTCCACGCCCCGGCCGTCGCCGACCAGCCGGTCGAGGGCCGCCTGGTCGAGCCGGGCCAACGGGTGGTCGGACGGCGTGCGGCCGCCGGCGCCGGGCTCGGCGCAGTGCGCGATGACGGCCCGCAGGTGCGCCAGCAGCGACTCGCCGAGCCGCCGGACGGTCTGCGGCCGGTGCAGCGCCCGGGAGGTGAACCAGGACAGCGTGAGCACCCCGTCGGAGACGGCGCCGACCACCTCGATCTGCGCGCTCCGCTCGTGGTCGCCGTCCCACTGCGGCCCGCCGTCGCCCAGGTGGGCGCGGTAGAGGGAGCGGGCGGCGAACGCGCCGTCCAGCTGCCCGTGGTAGTTGAAGGTCACGGCCGGCGCGGCAGCCGGGGTGAAGCCCGCCCGGTGGGCGGCCAGCGCACCGTGGCCGAAACCCTTGGCGGGGACGGCACGCAGTTGCTCCTTCACCGACTTCAGTCGCGCGGCGACCCCGTCGCCGGCCGCCACCGTCAGCGCGACCGGGTGGACGGCGGTGAACCAGCCGACCGTGCGGGAGAGGTCGGCACCGGGCAGGACGTCCTCACGCCCGTGCCCCTCCAGGCCGACCAGCACCCGCTCGCGGCCGGTCCACTCGGCGAGCGCGCCGGCCAGGGCGGTGAGCAGCACGTCGTCCACCCTGGTCCGGTAGACCGGCGGGACGTCGCGCAGCAGCGCCTCGGTCTCCTCGGCGGTGAGGGCGAAGTCCGCGCGCTCCAGCGAGGCCGCCGTGTTGGGCCCCGCACCGTCGGCGGGCAGCTCGAAGGACTCCTCGGCGATCCGCCGCCAGTACGGGAGTTCGTCGTCCAGGCCACCGTCGCGGACGTACTCGGCGAGCCTGGCGGACCAGGCCGCGAACGGGGTGGTCGGGGTGCCGAGGTCGACCGGTCGGCCGGCCCGGGCCTGCTCGTAGCCGGTCGCGAGGTCGTCCAGCAGGATGCGCCAGGAGACGCCGTCGACCACCAGGTGGTGCGCCGTCAGCAGCAGCCGGGGGCCCGCCCCGGCACCCTCGTCGAACAGCACGGCGCGCAGCACCGGGCCGCGCTCCGGGTCGAGGGCGCGGCGGGCCGACTCCGCCTCCTCGCGCAGCGCCGCCGCGCGCTCCGGCCCGCCCAGGCCGGCGGTGTCCCGGCGGCTCAGCAGCGGGCCGTCCTGGTGCGCCGCGGCCTCCTGCAGCCAGCCGCCGTCCGCGCGGCGCAACCGGGTGCGCAGCGCCGGGTGGTGGGCGACCAGGCCCTCCAGCGCCCGCGCCAGTGCGGCCGGGTCGGTGCCGGGAACCAGCTCCAGCAGCAGCGACATGGTGAACCGGGGGATGTCGACCGCACCGGCCAGCAGCCGGTGCTGCATCGGGGCCAGCGGTGCCGGCCCCTGGTGCTCGTACTGCTGGGCGGTGTCGGCCACGGTGGTGACGCCGGGGGCGATCCGGGCGATGGTCTGCTTGACCAGGATGTCCCTGGACTGGAGCAGGAACCCGGCGGCCCGGGCCCGGGAGACGGCCTGGATGCTGAGGATGGAGTCGCCGCCGAGGGAGAAGAAGTTGTCCTCGGTGCCGACCAGGTCGGCACCGAGCAGCTCGGCCCAGATCCCGGCCAGAGCCCGTTCGACCTCGGTGCGCGGCGGCACGTAGCCGGTGGCCGGCTCCGGCTCGACGGCGCTCTCCGGCAGGGCCCGGCGGTCGGTCTTGCCGCCGGCGGTGCGCGGCAGCGCCGTCAGGAAGGCGAAGGCGGCGGGGACGAGGTAGTCCGGCAGCAGGCCGTGCAGGTGGGCGCGGAGCGCGGCCGCGCCCGGCACCGCGGCGCTCGGCACCACGAAGGCCACCAGCCGCTGGACGCCGGCCCGGCCGGCCCGGGGCACCACCGCGCAGTCGTCCACCGCGGGGTGGGAGCGCAGCGCCGCCTCGATCTCGCCCGGCTCCACCCGGACGCCGTTGATCTTGACCTGGTCGTCGCCGCGGCCGGCGAACTCCAGCCGCCCGTCCGGCGTGCGGCGGACCAGGTCGCCGGTGCGGTACATCCGGGTGCCCGCGGGGCCGAACGGGTCGGCGACGAAGCGCTCGGCGGTCAGTGCGGCCCGGTGCAGGTAGCCGCGCCCGACCGGCGGACCGGCCAGGTAGAGCTCGCCGCGCACGCCGGCCGGGACGGGGCGCAGGTGCGCGTCCAGCACATAGGCCCGGGTGCCGCGCACCGGCAGGCCGAGCTCCGGCGCACGGGCGGTGTCCACCCGGGCGGCGAGGGTGTCGACGGTGCACTCGGCCGGCCCGTAGAAGTTGTGGGCGGTCAGCCCCGGGGTCGCGGCCAGCTCGCGCCACAGCTCCTCGCCGACCGCCTCGCCGCCGAGCACCAGCACTGCGGGCCGGTGCGGCGCGGCGGGGGCGAGCAGGCCGGCGTCGAGCACCGGGCGGGCGAAGGACGGCGTGAGCTGGAACAGGTCCACCTGCTCGCGCCGCGCGTAGGCCACCAGGTCGTCGGCGTTCAGCCGGGTCTCGCTGTCCACCAGGTGCAGGGTGTGGCCGTCGGCCACCGCCATCAGCGGGTTCCAGGACGCGTCGAAGGTCGGCACCGTGGTCAGCGCGACCCGCAGCGGGCGGCCGAGCAGGGCCGCCGCGGGCCGGAACAGCTCGTCCCGCTGGCGGGCGAACAGGTTGGCCAGCGAGCGGTGTTCGACCACCACGCCCTTGGGCCGGCCGGTGGAGCCCGAGGTGTGGATGACGTACGCGGCGTCCCCGGGGGCCGGGGCGGCCACGGGTTCGTCGTGCCCGTCCCGGGCGGCGACGGCGGCGACCACGGCGGGCTCGTCCAGCAGCAGCCGGGGCAGTTCGGCGGGCACCGCGCCGGCCAGCTCCCCGGTGCCGAGCACCAGCGCGGGCCGGATACCGCGCAGCAGGTCGGCGATCCGCTCGGCGGGCTCCTCGGAGTTCATCGGCACGTACACCGCGCCGGCCTTGAGCACCGCCCAGAGCGCGACCACGAAGTCGGTCGAGCGCGGCAGCACCAGTGCCACCAGGCTCTCCGCGCCGATCCCCAGGGCCCGCAGGTGGCGCGCCAACCGGTTGGCCCGGCCGTTGAGTTCGCCGAAGCCGAGCCGCTCGTCCCGGAACACCAGGGCGGGCGCGCCGGGGGTGGCGGCGGCCTGCCGCTCGAAGGCCTGGACCAGGGTGGCGGGGCCGTCGTCGGCGGTGGCGGCCGCCGCATCCCAGTCGCGGCGCAGCTCGGCCGCCTCCTCGGCGGAGACCAGCGGCAGCGCGCGCAGCGGGGTGTCCGGCTGCTCGCCGACCGCCTCGAACAGGGCGACCAGCCGCTCGCCGAGCGCCCGGACGGTCCGCTCGTCGAACAGCGCGGTGCTGTACGACAGGCCGAAGTCCAGCTCGCCGTCGCGCTCCTCGAACTCCAGCCCGAGGTCGACGGTGGCCTCCCAGCGCGGCAGCTCCAGCTGCTCGACGGCCACCCCGGGCAGAGCGAGCGGGGCTCCGAACGCGTTCTGCAGCACCATCATGGTCTGGAACACCGGGGTGCGGCTCGGGTCCCGGACCGGCTCCAGCCGTTCGACCAGCCGCTCGAACGGCACCTGGTCGTGCTCGAAGCCGTCCAGCACGCCGTCCCGCACCCGGGCGAGCAGCGCCGCGAACGGCTCCTCCTCGTCCACCGCGGTGCGCAGCGCGACGGTGTTGGCGTAGAAGCCGACGGCACGCTCCAGTTCGGGCCGGCCGCGGCCGGTGGTGACGGTGCCGACGGTGACGTCCGGCTGCCCGGAGAGCCGGGCGAGCAGCAGCTGGTAGCCGGCCAGCAGCACCGGGAACAGCGTGGTGCCCTCACGCCGGGCGAGGTCCTTGAGCCGAGCGGTCGACGCGGCGGGCACAGCCAGCCGCAGCACGGCGCCGGCCGTGCCGCGGACCGGCGGACGGGGGCGGTCGGTGGGCAGGCCGAGCGGCTCGGCGCCGCGCAGCCTGCTCTCCCAGTAGTCGAGCCCGGCCTTCACCCCGGGCCCGGTCAGCCACTCGCGTTGCCAGAGCGCGTAGTCCGCGTACTGGACCGCGACCGGCTCCGGGCGCGGCGTGCGACCGGCGGCGAACTCCGCGTACGCCGAGCCGAGTTCGTCGAAGAGCACACCCGAGGACCAGCCGTCGATGACGCTGTGGTGGGCGGTGATCAGCAGCACGTGCCGCTCCGGCGCGGACCTCAGCAGCAGGGCACGCAGCAGCGGACCCCGCGCGAGGTCGAAGGGCGTCGCGAGCTCGGCCCGTACGACGGCCGCAACACCGGGCTCCCCGGCATCAGGCTCCCCGGCATCGGCGGCGGGCTCGGCGAGGCGCAGCACCCCGGACGCCGCCGGGTGGACGACCTGGCGCACCCGGTCGCCCTCGACCCGGTAGCTGGTGCGCAACACCTCGTGCCGCTCCACCACCAGGTCCACCGCCCGGGCCAGCGCGTCCCGGTCGAGCGGACCGGTCAGCCGCAGGCCGAAGGCGCTGGTGTACTCGCTGCCCTCGGGGGCGAGGCTGCTGAGGAACCAGAGCCGCTGCTGGCCGGAGGAGAGCGGGACCTCCTCCGGGCGCGGGCCGGCGCCGATCGCGGCGTCCGCCGCGGCGGCGGGCGCTCCGGGCGCGTCCGGGGCCGCTCCCTGGCCGGCCAGCCGCCGCAGCAGCTTCTCGCGCAGCTCGGGCGGCAGCGCCGACAGTCGGTCGGGCCGGGACGTGGGACCGTTCATGCTCATGCTCCTCATGCCTCGCTGCTCGTGCCGGTGTCCGCCAGTCCCTCGGCGGCCAGGATGTCCGCCAGGACCTTGTCCTCGATGAGCGCCGCCAGCTCGGAGACGGTCCGGGCGGTCATGACCTCCCGCGGCGACAGGGAGATCCCGAACGCCCTGCGGACGCTTGCCATCACGCCCAGGCTCCGGATGGAGTCCCCGCCCAGGCCGATGAAGTCGTCGTGCGGGCCGACCTGCGCCACCCCCAGGACGTCCGACCAGATGCCCGCCAGGGCCTGCTCGGTGGGCGTCAGCGGCTCCTGCGGCTCCGGTGCTGCGGGCTCGGCGGGCTCGGTGGACCGTTCCGCGGGTCGGCCGAGCGCCGCCCGGTCGACCTTGCCGTTGGGGGTGAGGGGCAGCGCCGGGACGAAGGCGAAGCCCGCCGGGACCATGTGCTCGGGCAACAGCCCGGCCAGGAAGCGGCGCAGCTCGGCCGCGTCCGGCGCGTCCGGGCCGCCGGTGGTCACCACGTGCCCGCCGAGCACCCCGTCGGCGACCGTGGCAGCGGCCGCGGCGACGCCCGGGTGGCGGGTCAACGCACTCTCCACCTCACCGAGTTCGATCCGGAAGCCACGCACCTTCACCTGGTCGTCGACCCTGCCCAGGTACTCGATCACGCCGTCGGCGCGGCGCCGGGCCAGGTCGCCGGTGCGGTAGAGCCGTCCGCCGGGCGCACCGAACGGGGCGGCGACGAACCGCTCGGCGGTCAGCGCCGGACGGCCCCGGTAACCGCGGGCCAGGCCGTCGCCGCCGAGGTACAGCTCGCCGGTGACGCCGTCGGGCACCGGGCGCAGCGTGCCGTCGAGCAGGTAGGCCTGGGTGTTGCGGATCGGCCGGCCGATCGGGACGGCGCCCGGGGCGAGCGGCTGCCCGGGCTCGGCCCGGTACACGATGCAGCCCACGGTCGCCTCGGTCGGCCCGTACTCGTTGATCACCGCGCTGCCGGGGTGCCGGGCCCGCCAGCCGGCGAGGGTCTCGCCGGGCAACTGCTCGCCGCCGACCACCAGGTCGGCCGAGCCGGCCGCCACGTCGGGCAGGCGCTCCAGCAGCGGGAGGTGGCTGGGCGTCGCCTTGACGAAACCCACCGCGGTACCGGCGGCGGCCAGTTCGGCGAGCGCGTCCGGCTCCAGCGGGGACACCACGACCGTGCCGCCCAGGGTGAGCGGGGTCCACAGCGCGGTGACGGTGAGGTCGAAGGCGATCGAGGAGTGCAGCAGCGCCGAGGTGCGCAGGCCCGGGTACGCGTCGGCGGCGTGGGCCAGGTAGTGCGCCAGCGAGGCGTGCTCGACGACCACGCCCTTGGGGGTGCCGGTCGAACCGGAGGTGTAGAGCACGTACGCGGTGTCCGCCGGGGCGGGTCGGACGACCCCGGTGTGGTCGTACGGGCCGGCCAGGCCCGCCAGGTCCACCAGGTCGACCGGGCAGCCGGCCGGCGCCTCGCCGTCCAGGGCCGCTGCGCCCTCGGCGTCCGCCAGCAGCCGCACCGGACCGCACTCGGCGAGCAGGGCGCCGAGCCGCCGGGCCGGGTGCTGGAGGTCCAGCGGCACGTACCCGGCGCCGGCCTTCCACACCGCGAGCAGGGTCACCACCAGCAGCGCGGAGGGCCGCATGGCGACGGCCACCACGTCCTCGGTGCCGACCCCGGCGGCGCGCAGACGGGCGGCCAGCGCGTCGGAGCGCGCGGCCAGGTCGGCGTAGTCGAGGCGGCCGTCGGGGCCGGTCAGCGCGAGCGCCGCGGGAGTGCGCCGGGCCTGGGCGGCGATCCGCTCGGGCACGGTGGTGCGGTCCACGGCGACCGCGGTGTCGTCGTGGCCGGTCAGGTGCCGCCGCAGTTCGTCCTCGGTCAGCCAGGGCAGGTCCACCAGCCGGGTCGGCGCGTCCCGCTCCGGCTCGGCCATGCCGCCCAGCAGCAGACCGAGCCGGTCGGCGAAGGTCCGCACCGTCCGCTCGTCGAACAGGGCGGGGTCGTAGGCGAACGAGAAGGTCAGCCGCTCGGTCGGGTAGACGCCCACCGTCACCGGATAGTTGGTGGTCTCGGCGTCGGCGCTCACGTCGCGCAGGGCGAGGCCGCCGACGGTGAGCGCGGCGTCGTCCACCGGGTAGTTCTCGAAGACCAGCACGCTGTCGAAGAGCCTGGCCGGGGCGGCGATCCCGCTGCGGGCCTGGATCGCGGTGAGCGGCAGGTGCTCGTGCACGCGGGCCCGCACCTGCTCCTGCTGGAGCTCGCGCAGCCAGGGCCCGAGCTCGGCCTGCGGGTCCGCGAGGGCGCGGACCGGCAGGGTGCCGATGAACAGCCCGACCATGTCCGGCGCGCCGTCGAGGTCGTTGGGGCGGCCGGAGACGGTCGCGCCAAAGCAGACGTCGCCCTGCCCGGACAGCCGGCACAGCAGCAGCGCCCAGGCGCCCTGGACCACCGTGTTCACGGTGACCTGCCGGTCCCGCGCGGCCCGGTAGACCCGGGCGGACAGCTCGGCCGGCAGTTCCACCCGCAGCCGCGCGGAGGACCTGACCCGGTGCTCGCCGGTCGGCCTGCGGTCGAAGGGCAGCGGGGTGGCGGTGGTCAGGCTCGCCAGCCGCTCGGTGAAGTACCGCTGCGCCTCGTCGGTGTCCCGGGCGAGCTGCCAGGCCACGTAGTCGCGGAACGGCGGCCGCTCGACGGCGGCGGACGGCCGGCCGGCGCGCAGCGCCGCGTACTCGGCGAACAGGTCGGAGAGCACCTGGTAGAGGCTCCAGCCGTCCAGCAGCGCGTGGTGGAAGGTCCACAGCAGGTGGAGCGAGCCGCTGTCCAGCCGGGCCGCGGTGAGCCGGGTGAGCGGGCCGCCGGCCAGGTCCACGCCGAGCGCGCGGTCGGCGGCGAAGAGCCGCTCCAACGCCTCGGCCCGCCCGGCCTCGTCCAGTCCGCTCCAGTCCAGCACGGTCAGCGGGGTGGGGACGGTCCGCAGCACCCGCTGGACGAACCCGCCGGCCCCGGCGTCGGCGACCGTGGTGCGCAGCACCGGGGTTCGGTCGACGGTGCTGCGCCAGGCGCGTTCCAGCAGGTCGACGCGGTCCACGCCGTCCAGCACGAAGGCGAACTGGGCGAAGTAGGCGTCCTGACCGCCGGTCTCGGCGGCGGCCTCCAACGAGTGGAAGAGCATGCCGGCCTGCATCGCGGTGAGCGGATAGAGGTCCGCCACCGCTCGGCCGTCACCGGCCAGCCGGTCCACCGCGGCCTGGTCCAGCCGCAGCAGCGGGAAGTCCGAGGGGGTCCGGCCGCCGGCTCCGGGTTCGCCCGCGTGCGCGGCCAGCGCGCGCAGCGCATCGGCGGTGGCCTCGGCGAGGCGCCGTACGGTGGCCTCCTCGTGCACCTGGTCGGAGTACTGCCAGAGCAGTTCCAGGGCGCCGCCGTCGCCGAGGACGGCGATGACGTCGAGCAGGTGGGGACGGACCGACTCCGGGGACTGCCGCAGCCACATCCGCGGCCGGGTGCCCGCCTCGAACGGGCCGCCCTCGGGCAGTTCCTCGAAGCGGCCGAGGTAGTTGAAGCTCACCTCGGGCGCGCGGTCGCGCTCGGTGCGGTGGGCGGCCGCGTCGCGCAGCGCGCCGTGGCCGAGGCCGCCGCCGGGGACGTCCCGCAGCCGCTGCTTCACGGACTTGAGGACGGCCGGCCAGCCGGCGGCCGGGTCGGGCAGGTCGAGGGCGACGGGGTACACGGCGGTGAACCAGCCGACGGTGCGGGACAGGTCGGTGCCGTCCCGCTCGGCCCGGCCGTGGCCCTCCAGGTCCACCAGCACCTTCGGCAGGCCGGTCCAGGCGGCCAGCGCGGTGCCGAGCGCGCTCAGCAGGACGTCGTCCGGGCCGCCCCGGTAGCGGGCCGGGAGCTCCCGGAGCACCGCGTCCGTCTCGGCGGCGGTCAGCCGGACGGTCAGCGTGCGGGTCGAAGCCGCGGTGTTGGCACCTGCCCGGTCGCGCGGCAGCCGGGGCGTCGCCCGGTCCGGCACGCCGTCCCAGTAGGCCCGCTCGGGCTCGAACTCGCCGGCGGCGGTGCGGGCTTCGAAGTCGAGCGCCCAGGCCCGGAACGAGGTGGTCTTGGCGCCGAGCCGCACCTCCCGGCCGACCGCGGCCTGCCGGTAGGCGTCGGCGAGGTCCTCCAGCAGGATGCGCCAGGAGACGCCGTCGACCACCAGGTGGTGGGCCGCCAGCACCAGCACGTCCGGCCGCTCGGTGCCGCCGCGCAGCAGGGTGGCGCCGAACAGCGGGCCCTCGGCGAGGTCGAACTCCTCGGCCCGCTCGGCCACGTCGTCGATCCGGCGGTCCTGCTCGTCGACCGGCAGGCCGGCCAGGTCGACGACGTGCAGCAGGGGGCCGACCTGGCCGGGCGCGTGGTGGCCGACGGTCCCGGTGAAGCGCAGCCGCAGCGCGTCGTGCTGCGCGAACAGGGCGCGCAGCGCCCGCTCCAGGGCCGACTGGTCGACTCCGGGGGCCAGTTCGACCCGGACGGTCTGGTCGAAGTGCCCGGGCCGGGCCGGGTCGGTGCCGTGGAACCAGCGCTGGATCGGGGTGAGCGGCAGCTCGCCCTCGACCGGGCCCTGTTCGGCGGCGGGCGCCTCGTCCCGGGCCCAGACCGCCACGGCGGCCAGCGCGGCGACGCTCTGATGCCGCATCACGTCGCCGGAGCGCAGGGAGAGCCCCTCGGCGCGGGCCCGGGCGGCGACCCGCATGGTGAGGATGGAGTCCCCGCCCAGCTCGAAGAAGTTGTCCTCGACACCGACCCGTTCCACGCCGAGCAGCCGGGCCCAGGTCTGCGCGAGCAGCCGCTCCTTCTCGTCGCGCGGCGCCAGGTAGGCCCGCCCGGCGTCGGCCTCGGGCAGCGGCAGGGCAGCCCGGTCGAGCTTCCCCGCGGCGTTCAGCGGCAGCGCCGGCAGCGTGACGAAGGCGGACGGCACCATGTACGAGGGCAGGTGCTCCGCCAGTGCGGCGCGCACCCCGGCGGTGTCCGCGCCCTGCTCGGCGTCCCGGGGCACCAGGTAGCCGACCAGGCGCTTGGAGCCCGCGCCGTCCGGCAGGGCCAGGACGGCGGCGTCGGCCAGCTCCGGCAGCCGCAGCAGGGCAGCGACGATCTCGCCGGGCTCGATCCGGAAGCCGCGCACCTTGACCTGGTCGTCGGCCCGGCCGAGGAACTCCAGCACGCCCTCGGGCAGCATCCGGGCCAGGTCGCCGGTGCGGTAGAGCCGCTCGGCCGGGTCGAAGACCGCGGGGCCGAACCGCTCGGCGGTCAGCTCGGGCCGGCCCAGATAGCCGATCGCCAGGCCGTCGCCGGCCAAGTACAGCTCGCCGGGCACGCCGTCCGCCACCGGCCGGCCGTCCTGGTCCAGCAGGTGGACCCGGGTGTTGGCCAGCGGGCGGCCGATCGGCACCGAGGCCCGCTCCAGGTCCCGCCCGGTGATCCGGTGGGTGGTGGCGAACACCATGGACTCCACCGGTCCGTAGCCGTTGACCAGGCGCAGCCCGGGGTGGCGGCGCAGCACCCGGCCGACGTGCTCGACCGAGACCGCCTCACCGCCGGTCAGCACCTGGCGGAGCGTCCCGAAGATGCCCGGGTACTCCTCGACCATCACGTTGAACAGGCTGGAGGACAGCCACAGGGTGGTGACGCCGTGCCGCTCGACGAGCTCGGCGATCGCCTCCGGCTCGGGCGTGGGGGCCGGCTGGAGGACGCAGCGGGCGCCGTGCAGCAGCGCGCCGAACAGCTCCAGGGAGAACGCGTCCCAGGAGATCGGCGCCGTCTGCAGGACCACCTCGTCCGGCCCGAACCGGGCGTAGTCGGTGCCGACGAAGGTGCGCACGGTGGCGCGGTGGGCCGCCAGCACGCCCTTGGGCCGACCGGTGGAGCCGGAGGTGAACATCACCGTCGCCGGGTCCTCGGCGCTGCCCGGGACGGCCGGGTCAAAGCCGTCCTCGGCGTCGGTGGCCGGGTCGGTGAGCGACAGCAGGACCGGGTCGCCCGCGGCGGGCCAGGCCGCCCGGACGGTCGCCTCGGCGTCGGCCCCGACGAGCGCGACCGGCGCGGCCAGGTCCTCGATCATCAGCCGCAGCCGCTCGACCGGCAGGCCGGTGTCGAGCAGCGCGTAGGCGCCGCCGGCCTTGAGCACCGCCAGCAGCCCGACGACCATCCCGGGCGAGCGCCGGGCGCAGACCGGGACGAGCGTGCCGCGCCCGACCCCGGCGGCCGCCAGTCGGCGGGCCAGCCGGTTGGCCTGGGTGTTGAGCTCGCCGTAGCGGACGACGGTCTCCTCGTGCACCAGGGCGACGGCCTCCGGGCGGAGCCGGGCGACGTGCTCGAACAGCTCGTGGACCCGGGCCCCGCGCGGGTAGGTGGTCCCGGTGTCGTGCCAGTCGGCCCGGGCCCGCCGGGCCCCGGCGTCCTGCGCGCCGACCAGGGCGAGCTCCCCGGCGGGCGTGTCGGCGCCGGCGACGGCCGACCGGAGCAGGCCGAGCAGGTGGTCCGCCAGCCGGGCGACCGTGGCGGCGGTGAACAGGTCGGTGCTGTACTCGATGCCCGCGCCGAGCGTGTCGCCGTGGTTCCAGAACTCGAAGAGCAGGTCGAACCGCGAGGAGGAGCGCGGGAGTTCGGCCTCGGCCAGGTGGAGCCCGGCGGCCGCCGCCCCGGGGCGCAGCAGCGACTCCTGGTAGGTGACGGCGGTCTGCACCAGCGGCATCCGGCCCGGTTCGCGGACCGGACGCAGCGCCTCGACCAGCCGGTCGAACGGCACCTCGCCGTGCTCGACCGCAACCAGGGTGGACTCCCGTACGGCGTCGACGAGTTCGCCGAACGGCCGGGCGGGGTCGAGCGCGGTGCGCAGCGGCACCAGGTTGGCGAAGAAGCCCTGGGTGTCGTCGTCCACGCCGTCGCGGCGACCGGCGGTGGCGATGCCGAGGGCGAAGTCGCGCTGGCCGCTGTGCCGGGCCAGCAGGACGTGCACGGCGGCGGTCAGCGTCATGAAGACGGTGGCCCGACGGGCCCGGGACAGGGCGCGCAGCCCGGCGGCCAGCTCGGCCGGGACGCGGAACCGGTGCAGGGCGCCGGCGCCGGTGCGGGCCGCCGAGCGCGGCCGGTCAGCGGGCAGGTCGAGCGGCGGCAGGTCGGCGAGCCGCTCGCGCCAGTACGCGATGTCGGCGTCCCAGGCGCCGGCCCGGGCCCGGTCGCGCTGGTCGGCGGCGTGGCGGGCGAACTGGTCGGGCGCCGACGCCACCGGGCCGAGCGGCCCGCGCACGGCCCGGCCGTAGAGCTCGAAGAGCTCCCGGAGCAGGGCGCGGGTGGACCAGCCGTCGGTGACGATGTGGTGCTGGTCCAGCACCAGCACGTGCCGCTGCCCGGGCAGATGGATCAGCAGGGTGCGCAGCAGCGGCCCGGCCACCAGGTCGAACGGACGGGCCGTCGCCTCGGCGAGCAGTCGCTCGTGCTCGTCCGCCGCCTTCCCGGCCGACAGCGCGGTGAGGTCGACCACGTCGAGCGCGGGCTCGCCGGGCTCGTGCACCACCTGCACGCCGCCGTGCTCGCCGGCCCGGAAGGTGGTGCGGAGCACCTCGTGCCGGGCGAGCACCGCGCCCAAGGCGGCGCGTAGCGCCTCGTCGTCCAGTTCGCCGGTCAGCTCGATGCCGACCGCGGCGCCGTACCCGGCCAGGGCCGGGGCGGCATCGTGGAGGAACCAGAGGCTCTCCTGGGCGAAGGACATCGGCACGGTGCCGCCGTGACCACCCGGCGCGCCGTCGCGCGCGACGGCCCGGACCGGGGCGGGGGTGTGCCCGGCCGGTCCGACCAGGGCGGCGACCGCGCCCGCGGTCGGCGCGGCGAACAGCTCGCGCAGACTCGGCGCGGTGCCGAACTCCGCCTTCAGCCGGGCCAGGACGCGGGCGCCCAGCAGCGAGTCGCCGCCGAGGTCGAAGAAGTCGTCGGTGGTCCCGACACCGGTGGTGCCGAGGGCCTCCTCCCAGATCCGGACCACGGCCTCCTCGACCGGGCCGTCCGCCGGCACGTGGGCGACCCCGCGGCCGGTCCGGTCCGGCGCGGGCAGCTTGGCGCGGTCCACCTTTCCGGAGGGGTTGAGCGGGAAGTGCCCGACCGGGACCACCGCGGAGGGCAGCAGGTGCTCGGGCAGGGTGCGGCGCAGGTGTGCGGCGAGCTCGGCCCGGGTGGGCGCGGCCAGGCCCGCCTCCGCGCGAACGTGGACGACCAGTCGGCGGTGGCCGCGCTCGTCCTCGGGTGCTCCGGCGGCGGCCTCAGCGACGGCCGGGTGGGTCAGCACGGCGGCCTCGACCTCGCCCAGCTCGACCCGGAAGCCCCGGATCTTGACCTGGTCGTCGGTCCGGCCGCGGTAGCGCAGCACGCCGTCCGCGGTCCACTCGGCGAGGTCGCCGGTGCGGTAGAGGCGGCCGCCGGCCGGTCCGTACGGGTCGGCGACGAAGCGCTCGGCGGTCAGACCGGGGCGGCCCAGGTAGCCGAGCGCCAGCCCGTCCCCGGCCACGTACAGCTCGCCGACGGCGCCGGGGGCGACCGGCCGCAGCCGCTCGTCGAGAACGTGCACCCGGGTGCCGGTCACCGGGCGTCCGATGTCGGGGGCGGTGCCGTCCCCGGGGATCGGGTCGCTCATGGTGGCGCAGACGGTGGACTCGGTCGGCCCGTACCCGTTGACCATCAGCCGGCCGGGCGCCCAGCGGGCCGCGACCGCGGCGGAGCAGGCCTCGCCGGCCGTGACGACGGTGACGCCGGCCGGGACCGCCCCGTCCGGCAGGGTGGCGAGCACCGCCGGCGGCAGGGTGACGTGGGTGATCCGCAGTTCGGCCAGCAGGTCGCCGAAGGCCGGACCGGGTACCAGCCGCGCGGCGTCGGCCAGGACCAGCGTGCCGCCGGTGAGCAGCGCCATGGAGAGTTCGAACACCGAGGCGTCGAAACTGGGGCTGGCGAACTGCAGCACCCGGGAACCGGGGCCGGCCGCCAGCTGGGCGACGTGCTGGGCGGTGAGGGCGGCGAGGCCGTGGTGGGGCACGGCCACGCCCTTGGGGCGCCCGGTGGACCCGGAGGTGTAGATGACGTACGCGGCGTCCAGTGGGTGTCCCGGCCCGACCTTCCCGGCCGCGGCCGGGTCGGTGTCCGGGCAGCCCGCCAGCGCCTCGGCGACGGCCGGGTCGGCGAGGTCCAGCACGGCCGGCGGGCCGTCGGCGGCCCGGACCGAACCGGCGCCGTTGGTGAGCAGCAGCCGCGGCGAGGCGTCGGCGAGGACGTAGGCGACCCGCTCGGCCGGGTAGGCCGGATCGACCGGCAGGTAGGCGGCACCGGCCTTGGTGGTGGCGATGGCCGCCAGCACGAGATCCGCGCCGCGGGCCATGCCGAGCGCCACGATGCTGCCGGGGCCGACGCCCCGGTCGATCAGCAGGTGTGCCAGCCGGTTGGTCCGGCTGTCCAGCTCGGCGTACGAGAGGGTGCCGGCCCCGGACACCAGGGCGGGCGCCCTCGGGGCCCGCTCGACCTGCCGGCGCAGCAGCTCGGGCAGGGTGCCGGCGGCGGGCGCCGGCGGTCCCGCGTGCCACCCTGCCGCCTCCGCCGACGCCGGGTCGGTGCCAGTGATGAGCCGTGCGTCCGGGGAAGCCGCCTCGTGCGACATGGTTGTGTCTCCTGCCCTTCGGTCTGCTCTGCCCGTTCAGCCGGCCGTCCGGTCCGACGACGGCTTCGGACTCCCGCGGGTCGCGGGAGTCCGGAACACGCTGGTTACTGCCGTGTACCGCCGCTCACCACCGGGCCGCCAGGCGCCCGCCGACCTGCATGCGGTCGATCCGCCCGGTGTCCGGGTCCCGGTGGAAGCGGCCGGTGTAGCCGGTCCGCTCGGTGGTCAGCTCGACGACCGAGAACGCCAGGTCCGACCGGACGGCGAGCCGGGCGAACGGTCGGCCTCCCTGGTCGAGCCGCAGGCCGTCCGGGTCACGGACCAGGCGGTACTCGGTGGCGCCGTTGCGGTAGGTCCCCGCGCAGTCGGCGAGGAGGTGCTCGGGGGCCGGCGGCGCGTCGCCGCGCAGCCGGGTGAACGGGTGACTGCCGACCTCGATCCCGGCCTCGCCCAGTTCGGCCAGCAGGTCGTCCCAGAGCGCGAGTCCGGTGCCCGCGTTGGTGGTCAGCGCGACGACCGTGCCCTCCTGCGGGTCGACCCGCAGGTGGCAGGAGGTGCCGTCGCCGGTGCCGTCGTGACCGACCCAGGTCCGGCCGTCCGGGGCCAGGTGGTGCGCGAGGCCGAGGCCCCAGGCGTCGGCCAGGCCGAACGCGTCGGTGTTCGGCTCGATCCGGCGCATCGCCTCGGTGACCCGGGGCGGCGGCAGCAGCGGCCCGCGCGGGCGCACCGGTTCGTCCGCGAGCAGGGTGCCGAACCGCAGCAGGTCCGCGGCGGCGAGCGCGAGCGCGCCGGCCGGCGCCTCCACCGGCGGCAGCAGCTGGGCCACCGGGCGGGCGGTACCGTACGCCGGCTGCGCAGCGTGCCCGGGGACGTGCCCGGCGGCGGCGCCCGAACCGGTGACGAAGGCCGCTCGGATGCCGAGCGGACGCAGCAGGACCGAGGTGACGGCCTCCTCCCACGGCATTCCGAGGGCCAGTTCGGCGACTCGGCCGGCCGCCACCAGCCCGACGTTGGAGTAGGAGAAGGCCGTGCCCGGCGGGCAGACCACGGTCGCCGCGGCCTCCCTGAGGTACTGGTCGCGGTCGGCCGGCGGTTGCTCGGCGGGGTGACTCCCGGGCAGTCCGCCGGTGTGGGTGAGCAGGTGCCGCAGCGTCAGTTCGCTTCCGAGCGCCCCGGGCAGCGCCGCGAACTCGCGGAACTGCTCGCCGAGCGGGGCGTCCGGGTCCACCTCGCCCTCACCCGCCAGGGTCGTCAGCAGCGCGGCGGTGAACGGCTTGGTGAGCGAGCCGACCGGGAACCGGGACTCCGCGACGACCGGCCGGCCGCTGTCGTGGCGCTCCTCCCCGGCCACCACCACCGAGGTCACGCCCCGGTGCAGGATGGCGAGTTGGGCTCCGGGGACGGTGTGCCGGCGGATCAGTCGATGCAGCAGCCGGCCGAGCCCGCCGGCGCTGGCCGGGTCGACGCTCCTGGTGGGGGTTGCCGAGGTGGTCGTCATGGTGTCGGGGTCACTCCAACTCGAAGACGACGGAGGCGGCGGGCGACTCGATCCGCTGCTCGCCGGCCAGCTTCCAGCCGGTCTCCTCGAAGACCCCGTACCACTCGTCCAGGGTGGGCACGTACACCCCCATCAGGTCGTGGGCGGACTCGAAGCCGAGGTTGAACAGCGGGATCCCGCGGTCCGGGTAGCCGACCGTGCGGGTGGTGTCGCCCAGCAGGAAGCGGCGCACGTTGGGGAACCGCTCGCGCAGGGTGCGCATCGACTTGACGGCGTTCTCGCGGGGCCAGAAGTCGTGGCCCATCATGAAGCAGGTGAGCAGCTCGACCTCCGCGAAGACGGGGTGCGGGGCCAGGTCGCGGGCGTCCGCCTGGAGAGCGGTGATGCGGTCGGACAGGCCGGCCCTGGCCACCTCACGGGTGGTCATCTCGACGGCCGGGAGGCCGATGTCGAGGCCGAGCCCGCGGGTGCCGGGGTAGCGGTTGGCGAGCTGGATGAGCCGCTCGCCGCTGCCGCAGCCGAGGTCGGCGGCGACCTTGAAGTCGAACGGCAGCCGATCCATCGCGGCCCAGAACGCCGGGTCGAACGAGAACGAGGACAGCTCGCGGCAGGCGTAGCCGATGGCCGCGCCGTCACGGTGGTGGAAGGAACCGACCCGGTTCTCTTTTCGGAGCACCGAGGGCATTTCGGTATAAAGACCGGAGCAGCCCCGGCTGAGCCAGTGGAAGTACGACCGGTAGGTGTTCACCTCGTCGAAGATCGGGCCGGGGCTGACGGTGCCGCCATCGCGGGTGACGACCCCGACCGAGGCGAGCGCCTGGAACATCCCGCGGGACGCGACCGGGTCCAGCCCGAGCTTTTCCGCCAGTTCCTCCGCATCCAGAGAGGCGGCGCCGTCCAGTTCGTCGAGCGCGCCCACCTCCCAGGCTGCGGCAATTGCCCAGGATGCCACCGCCGAGTTGTAGATGTCGGCCGATGTCAGTTTTGCCCCGGGTATCGCCACTTCAGTGATCGACATGGATGCCTCCTGTTCGGTTTCCGGCAGGTGCCATCAGTTTCGACCGGAACCAACAGCAGGCTCCAGCTCCTTAAGCAGGGCACGATAACCGCAGGTCAGCGCGATATACCGGCCCGCCACAGGCATTCGGCGAAGCGAAGCCGAAGGGTCCGTTTTCTGATTTAAGGCCTGGCTTAACGAGCTTGTCAGCACGCCGAACCGATTCCCAGCATGAGCGGTGCCAGTGCCAGCCCCACCAGTTCAGGGAGAGACGAATGGGCAACCCGTTCGAGAACGCCGACGGCACCTTCCGGGTTTTGGTCAACCAGGCGAACCAGCACAGCCTCTGGCCGGATTTCCTCGACGTTCCAGACGGTTGGTCGTCGACGTACGGACCCGACTCCAGGGAGGAATGCCTGAATTACGTCGAGAGCAACTGGAACGACCTCCGCCCACGCTCCATCGCGTCCTGACCGGAAATCCCCAGGGCGCACCGACGCGAAAGAAAGGAAAGCGGTGTCCACGCTGCGGTTGCACGATGAAGAGCGCGACGAGATCGCGGTTCTCGCCGATGAATTCCTGGAGTCGCTGAACGGCGACCAGGACCCCTCGCGGATGTCCGCGGCCGCCACCGGCGCCGCCCAGCGGCTGCCCGAGCGGCTGCGGACCTTCCTCGCCGCGACGCGGACCGGCGGGGAGGCCATCACCGTGGTCTCCAACCTGCCGGTCCGGGCCGATCTGGAGCCCACCCCGCTCGGCTGGGAGCCGGCCGCCAAGCTCGGCGCGGGCTGGCACGAGGAGGGCGTGCTGGCCCTGGTCGGCGCCGGACTCGCCGAGCCGTTCGGCTGGACCAGCCAGCAGGCCGGCCGGCTGGTCCACGACGTCTGCCCCACCCCCGAGGACGACAACTCGCTGACCAGCGCCAGCAGCACCAGGGAGCTCAACTTCCACACCGAGGACGTCTTCCACCCCTGCCGCAGCGACTACGTGGCCCTGCTGTGCCTGCGCAACCCCACCCAGGTGGGCACCACCTACGTCCGCGCCGAGGCACTCGACCTGCCTCAGGACGTCCGCGAGGTGCTGTTCCAGGAGCGCTTCCTGTTCCTCCCGGACGACTCCCACAACCTCGGCTCGCTGCCCGACAGCGCCGGCGACGGCTCGCAGCTCGGCGCCGTGCTGTTCGGCCCCCCGAACACCCCCTACCTGCGCTTCGACATCGACTTCATGCGCCCGCTGCCCGGCGACGACGCGGCCGCCGAAGCCGTGGAGACCGTCCAGGCCGTCCTCGGCGAGCACGTGGAGCGGATCTCGCTCGCCCCCGGCGACCTGGTCTTCGTCGACAACTTCCGGGTGGTGCACGGCCGGGAGTCCTTCCGCTGCCGCTTCGACGGCACCGACCGCTGGCTCAAGCGGGTCAATCTCACCCGCGACGCCCGGCGAATCAGCGCCGTCACCGGAAAGCGGACCGTGCTGATCTGAGGCCGGAGCCGGCGGCCCGCGACAACCGCTTCCGAACACCCCTTCCCCGCCCGCCCGGCACGGCCTTCATCGGCCCGTGCCGGGCGGGCGCTCTTTCCCCGAGGAATTCGTATAGTGAACCCCCGGTCCACCCGAGTCCGTTCACCCGTGCCGCCCCAGCCGAAAGAACGAGAGCACGTCCTCGGCCAAAGGGACGAGGCGCCCCGCCGATCTCTCCCGAAAGGCGGATGTTGCCGCCCCGGCCCCGCCGGGAGCATGACGGGTATGAAAATGTCGACCGCCAAGCTGGCCTGGGTGGCCCCGATCTCCGCGCTGGCCATCGCACTCACGGGCTGCGGTGTGAGCGACGACCTGGACGCCCAACCCCGCAACGATTCCAAGGACTTCGGCTTCCAGGGCACGCACCTCACCGTGGACACCGACAAGGATGTGACCCTGGTGCCCGCCGACGGCACCACCCTCAGGGCCGACCGCAGGCTCGCCGGCCAGGCCGCGAAGGACGGCAACGCCGCCTGGACGCTGGAGGGCGAGACCCTCAAGCTGTCCGGCAAGTGCAGCGGCATCGTCCTCAACTGCAAGGCCCAGTACACCGTGCACGTCCCCAAGGGCGTGGCCGTGACCGTCCAGGGCAGCGGATCGGCCGGCGTCACCGCCAAGGGCGTCGACGGCAAGCTCGACGTGAAGACCGAGCAGGGCTCGGTGGACCTCGACGGCCTCGCCGCGCCGCTCACCGTCCGCACCGACAAGGGCAAGGTCGACGCGAGCGGCCTCTCCTCCACCGACGTGGACGTCGCCAACGAGAACGGCAGCGTGAAGCTGACCTTCGTCAAGGCGCCCGACAGGGTCAAGGCCGAGTCCGACACCGGCAGCATCACCGTGCGGGTCCCCGAGGACGGCACCCGCTACCACGTCGAGGCCAAGGCCGGCTCGTCCAACCCCCACGTGGAGGTCGGCGAGGACCCGAACTCCGCCCACGCCATCACCGTCGCCTCCAAGGTCGGCGTCGTCCGCGTCAACACGAAAGACTGAGCGATGGAACTCCAGATCACCGACCTGACCAAGGAGTACCGCGGCGGCAAGCGCGCGGTGGACTCCTTCTCGTTGACCCTGCGCCCCGGCGTGCTCGGCCTGCTCGGCTCCAACGGCGCCGGCAAGTCCAGCCTGATGCGGATCCTGGCCACCGTCACCAAGCCGACCTCCGGCCAGGTGTTCTGGAACGGCACCGACATCGCCGAGAACCCCGGCCCGCTGCGCCGCACCATCGGCTACCTGCCACAGGACTTCGGCGTCTACCCGCAGCTGACCGCCCGCGAGTTCCTCTCCTACCTGGCCTCGGCCAAGGGGCTGCAGGGCCGTTCCGCGAACGCCCGGATCACCGAGCTGCTCGACCTGGTCAACCTCTCCGGAGCCGCCAAGCAGCGGCTCGGCTCGATGTCCGGCGGCATGCGCCAGCGGGTCGGCATCGCCCAGGCGCTGCTCAACGACCCCCAGCTGCTGATCGTCGACGAGCCGACCGTCGGCCTCGACCCGGAGGAGCGGATGCGGTTCAGCAACCTGCTCACCGGCCTCGGCTCCGAGCGGATCGTGATCCTCTCCACCCACATCGTCTCCGACGTGGCGGCCACCGCTGACCGGATCGCCATCATGGGCAAGGGCCGGCTGATCCACCACGGCACCCCGGAGGAGCTCCTGCGGCTCGCCGAGGGCTCGATCTGGGAGCTCACCGTGGCCTCCGACCAGATCCCGGCCCTGCGCTCGCGCTTCGTCCTCGGCGGCACCACGCGCACCCCGCAGGGCGTCCGTGCCCGGGTGATCTCCCCGCACGCGCCCGCCCAGCACGCCGAGCCGGTCCCGCCGCGGCTCGACGACGCCTACCTGCTGCTGACCTCCGCCCCGGCTCCGGCCGCCCCGCAGGCGGTGGTGCGCTGATGGCGGGCACCGTCACCGCGCTCGCCCTCGCCGACTTCCGGGAGCGCCGACGCCGCCCCGCCTACCTGGTGGTCCTGCTCGGCACGCTCGCCCTGGGCCTGCTGGCCGCCCCGGTCGGCTCCTCGACCTGGCAGGTCTTCCAGATCAGCGGCTACCGGGGCCTGTACACCAGCGGCTACGTCGGCACCGTCACCGCGCTCGGCGGCGCCGTCTGGCTGGCGCTGGCCGGCTTCAACATCACCCGCGGCACCGTCCCCAAGGACGAGCGCAACGGCGTCGGCCAGATCCTCGCGGCCACGCCGATGACCCGGCCCTCGTACCTGTTCGGCAAGTTCTGCAGCAACCTGCTGGTGCTCGGCTCGATGCTGCTCGCCCTCGCGGTGACCGCGTTCGGCGTGCAGCTGGTCAAGGGCGAGTCGTACCACGTCGACGTCGTGCGCCTGCTGCTGCCCTTCGTCCTGATCACGCTCCCGCTGCTGGCCCTCGTCGCCGCCTGCGCGGTGCTCTTCGACACCCTGCCGGGCCTGCGCGGCGGCATCGGCGCGCTGATCTGGTTCGTGGTCTGGCTGGTCGGCATCATGGCCTCCCAGGCCTCCGGCGCGTACGACCTGCTGAGCATGGAACGGATCAGCGAGTCGATGCGCCAGGCGATCTCGGCGGCCGGGCACCCGGCCGAGGCGGTGCGCTTCGGCGTCGGCCTCACCTCCGACGACAAGACCCCGGTCACCTTCGACTGGCAGGGCCTCGGTCTCGGCAACCTGGGCGGCGGTCTGCTGGCCAACGCCGCGCTGCTGGTGGCCGGTTCGCTGGTGGCCGCGCTGCTGTCGGTGCTCTGGTTCCGCCGCTTCGACCCGTCCGCCGCCATCGGCGCGGTCGGCGCGCTGGTCCCGGGCGCCAAGGGCGCGGCCGACCGGACCGGTGCCGAGCACGCGGACCACGCCGAGGAGCCGGCCGCCGGCGCGGGCACCTCCTTCGGCCTCGACCCGTCCCTGTTGACGCCGCCCCGGACGGGCTCGTCCTTCCTGCCCACACTGGTCGGCGAGGTGCGCATCCTGCTCCAGGGCATGCGCTGGTGGTGGCTGGGCACGCTGGCCCTGGCCGTGCTCGCCGCGTTCGTCCCGAGCGGGAACGTCCTCCACCCGGTGCTGCCGCTCACCGTGCTCTGGCCGGTGCTCATCTGGTCCCGGATGGGCAACCACGCCGGCGCCGGGAGCATCGACGACCTGCTCGCCGCCTGCCCGGCCGCGGGCCGCCGGCTGCTGGCAGGACTGCTCGCCGGGATCGCCGTGGCGCTGGCCGTCACCGCGGTGCCGATCGTCCGGCTGAGCGCCTCCGGCGACACCGGCGCGGCGGTCGCCGCCCTGGTCGGCGCTCTGGTGGTGCCCGCCCTGGCGATGCTCTGCGGGATCGTCAGCCGCGGTCCCCGGCTGTTCCAGGCGCTCTACCCGCTGCTCTGGTACGCGATGTTCAACCGCATCCCCGAGGTCGACTTCCTCGGCGTGGCGGAGGGCAAGGGCCCGGGCACGGCCGCGGTGGCCGCCGCCGCGGTGCTACTGGCCGCCCTGGCCCTCGGCGTGGACTCCGTACGGCGCGCCAACCGCTGAACCACCGCCCTCCGAGACAGGCCCCGGCCCCCGGCGCCAGGCCCCGAGCGGCGCCCGGCACCCCCGTCCGGGCGCCGCTCCGACCGTCCCCGTCCAGCCGACGGCACCGACCGCCCGACCCGCCTCACCCGCCCCGCTCCCCCGCGACCTTCCGGCCTCCCGTTCCCTGATCGACCGTCCGACTCCACCGACCCGAAAGGCCGGCCCGTGCGGCTCCCCAGCCTCCGAGACCTCCTCGCCCACCCGGCCCCGGACGAGGCGTCCCCGGCGACGCCGGTGTCCACCCTGCCGCGCGCCGCCCGGGCCGCCCTGGCGGTCGGGTTCGGCGTGCTGTGGCTGCTGGACCTTGCCATGAGTCTGGACACCGCCGGACCGCTGCTGCCGCTCGCCGGGCTGGTCCCGGCCGCCCTGGTGCTGTTCGGCCCACGCGGCCGGCCCGAGCTGCGCGCCGGGGCGGCCGCGCTCTGGTCGCTGATCTGGTCCGCCGTGGGCTTCGTCCGCGGCACCGAGCAGGACTCCCCCGGGCTGATGGAGCTGCTCGCGCTGAGCCTCCTGCTGATCACCACCGCCCGGCACATCCGCGCCCGCGCCGCCGTCCTCGGCACCTGCACCGCCCTGGTGACCGCCCTACTGGGGCTGGCCGCACGGGTCTCCCGCAGCGCCTCCGGGACAGTGCTGACCGTCATGCTGCTGGCCATCGTCGCCGGCGCCGCGATCGCCCTCGGCTGCTACCTGCGCGCGGCCGACACCCGCCGGCTCCGGGCCGTGGAACAGGTTCGCCGCGACGAACTGATCGACCTCGCCAACGACCTCAACGACTTCGTCGCCCACCACGTCACCGGCATCATCGTGCTGGCCCAGGCCGGCCGGGCGATCTGGCAGACCGCGCCGCAGGAAGTCGTCCCGATCTTCGACGACATCGAGCAGGCCGGCAGCGAATCCCTGGAATCGATGCGGCAGTTGGTCGCCATGCTGCGCGAGGGAACCGACCTGGCCGCCGCCTCGCCGCTCTCGGGGCAGGGCATCGCGCACATACCCGTCATGGTGGAGTCCTTCCGCCGGGGCGGCACTCCGGTGGACCTGCAGCTGGACGAGGCCGCGCTCACCGCCCGGCTCGCGCCCGAGATCGTCACCACCGCGCACCGGGTGATCACCGAGGGCCTGAGCAACGTGCGCCGGCACGCCCCGGACGCCACCGGGGTCACCGTACGGATAGGCCTCGGCCCGTCCACCCTGGAGGCCACCGTGCGCAACGGACCGCCACGCGGGGGAACGCCCCGCAAGGGTCTGCGTGTCCCCCACCTCGGACAGCAGGACCTCGGCCTCCTCGGGCTCCAGGAGCGCGTCCGGGCGGTCGGAGGAACGCTCACCGAGCGCCCGGACGATACGGGAGGATGGGAACTGACGGCCCTGCTCCCCGTGAGGAACACGGACCCCAGCACTCGGAGGATGCCGGCATGACCATCAAGGTGCTCATCGCGGACGACCAGGACATGGTCCGCACCGGCTTCCGGCTGATCCTCGACAGCCAGCCCGACATCGAGGTGCTCGGCGAGGCCGCCGACGGCGCCACCTGCGTCGAACTCGCCCGCCGGCTGAGGCCCGACGTCTGCCTGGTAGACATCAGCATGCCCCGGTTGAACGGCCTGCAGGTCACCCGGCTGCTGGCCGGCCCCGGGGTGAGCGACCCGCTGCGGGTGGTCGTGGTCACCACCTTCGACCTGGACGAGTACGTCTACGGCGCGCTGCGCGGCGGCGCCCAGGGCTTCCTGCTCAAGGACAGCGGATCGACCCTGCTGATCGAGGCGGTCCGCGCGGTCGCCGCCGGCGACGCGATGGTCTCCCCCGCCGTCACCGTGCGGCTGCTCAAGCGGCTCTCCGCCGCCGGGCCCGGAGCGGCCCAGGCCGCCGCGACGACGCTCTCCCCGACCGTCCTGACCGACCGGGAACTCGACGTGGCACGGCTGGTCGCCCGCGGCCGCACCAACCAGGAGATCGGCGAGACGCTGGCCATCTCCCTCTCCACCGTCAAATCCCATCTGGCCAGTGTCCAGACGAAGTTGAAGGTGCGCAACCGGGTCGAGATCGCCGCCTGGGCCTGGGAGGGCGGCACCATGCAGCGGGGTGGGGAATAGGGACGAAACCCGGGTGGAACACCCCCTGTTCGCCGCACCTCCACCGCCCCCACCCTTCCTGTCACCGTGTGCGACTCCTCGGCCCGCCCCTGCGGATCTCCCGAACGGGGGATACCCCGGCGCGCCGGCGAACGGCGATGATTGCCCCCAGTCGAATAGGGGGAGCTTCGGCCGAACGTCCGCGTGGCCAAGTTCTCTTCGGGGGAAGGGAAAACACGTTCGTGAGCCGCATCGTCTTTTCCATGGAGGATCTCGTCCGCGTCCGGGTCGCCGGACCACCGACAGCCGAGGCCGAGGCGGCGTTCGCCTTGGACAACTGGTCGAAGAACTCGGGTGGTTACTTCCGAAGATGGCATCAGACAGTCACCAACAGCGTACGGAGCCGAGAAGAGCTCCAACGCCTGATACACCGCTTCGACCTTTCCGGACGGACCATCTGGGATCTGCTCGGCGCTCCGCCGCCGCAGGTGGACGATCCGTCCGACCCGTTACCGCGACTTCCGACACGAACCGCCGGTGAGGACCTCTCCTCCGGACCGGACGGCCTGGTCCAGGAGTTCGGCACGATCGCCGTCCTCCCGTACTGGCAGGCCATCCACGCCCGGCTGGTCCGCGACACCGACGCCTACCGGCAGATCATGAGCGCCTCCGGGGTGGAGACGCTGCTCCAGGCCCTGCACCCGCGCGTCCACTGGCGGGCACCGGTTCTGGAGGTCGAGGACGACCGGGACCAGACCATCGAGCTCAGCGGCCGCGGCCTGCTCATCACGCCGTCGCTGTTCCTGACCGCGCCCGCCGTGGTCCCGCCGCACGCCACCGTGGTCAAGGCCGAACCGGCCCCGGCCCTGGTCTTCCCGATCCGCCCGGACTCCCGCGGGGACGCCGTGCTCGGCACCCGCGAGGCCGAGCGGCCGCTCGACTCCGCCCAGGGCGAGGCCCTCGCCAGCCTCGTCGGCAAGACCCGGGCCGCCCTGCTGGAGGCCCTGCTCAACGGCAGCACCAACGGCGAACTCGCCGACCGCGTCGGCGTGTCCAACGCCGCCGTCAGCCAGCACACCTCGGTCCTGCGGGCGGCCGGCCTGATCGCCACCCGTCGCACCCGCAACCTCGTCCTGCACACCGTGACGCCCCTGGGCCGTTCCCTGCTGAACGGCGGCACCCGCCTCCTGGCCCACCCCCCGGGCACGGCGCCGCACCGGAACGCGCCCCACGGCAGGTCCGTCCTGGCCGGCCGGTAGCCCTCGGCCCACCGCCGGGGCCCCGGCCCCGGCGCGGCCCCGGCCCCGCGTTCGCCAGACGTTTTCGGGCCTCTCTTAATCGCCTGTCCCCGGCGGCGGCCACGCCGCGAAGATGATGGCGTTCCCGATCCCCGCCACCACCGCACAGACGAGGTGAAGCCGCCGTGACGAGATCGCGTACGGACCTTGAAGTGTCCTTCCTCGAAGAGAGCGGGACGGTGCAGCCCGTCGCCACCGTTCCCGACCGGGCGGAGCGCGGCGAGTGGCTGCTCGCCCACCGCCCCGAACTACGCCGACTGACCCTGCGCCACGGCTCGCTGAGGCTCGTCGGCGCCGCAGTCGCCTCCACCGACGAGCTGGCCGGGGTGGCCGCCGTCCTCGGCGGCGGCGCCCTGGAGTACACCGAGCGCTCCACTCCGCGCTCGCGGGTCGCCGGCAGCGTCTACACCTCCACCGAGTACCCGGCCGACCAGCGCATCCCCCAGCACAACGAGAGCTCCTACTCCTCGCGCTGGCCGGACCACCTCTTCTTCCTCGCCACCCGCACCCCGAGCACCGGCGGCCAGACCCCGGTCGCGGACAGCCGCACCGTCCTCACCGGACTTCCGGCCGAGCTGGTCGAGAAGTTCTCCGCCCTCGGCGTGCGCTACACCCGTGCCTACCACGACGGCATCGGCCTCTCCTGGCGGGAGGCCTTCCAGACCGAGGACCGCAGGCACATCGAGGCCTACTGCCGCGACAACGGCATCGCCTGGGAGTGGGAGGGTGACCTGCTACGCACCAGCCAGGTCCGCCCGGCGCTCACCCGGCACCCGGTGACCGGCGAGACCGTCTGGTTCAACCAGGCCCACCTCTTCCACATCGGCTCGCTGCCCGCGAGGACCACCGAGGCGCTCCTCGCCGTCTTCCCCGAACAGAACCTGCCGCGCAACGCCTACTTCGGCGACGGCAGCCCCATCGACGCCGACACCCTGGCCGAGATCCACGCCGCCTTCGACCGCACCACCCTCGCCCCCGACTGGACACAGGGCGACGTCATGGTCGTCGACAACATCCTCGCCAGCCACGGCCGAGCCCCCTACACGGGCGACCGCACCGTCCTGGTCACCATGACCTCCGCCGCCTGGGCCGACTGGCCCACCCCCTGACCCCCACCCCACGCACGCAAAAGCCCCAGGTCACGGCGAGTGAGTCCTGGGGCTTCTACAGAGCCGCCTGCGGGATTCGAACCCGCGACCTACGCATTACGAGTGCGTTGCTCTGGCCAGCTGAGCTAAGGCGGCACCGTTGTCACGCGTGGTGGCAACGCGGGCCAGTCTACACAGGTTTCGCGGGTGATCCACACCCGGTTGGCGGGGGTGGGGGTCAGGCGGAGGAGACGGCGAGTTTGGCGGCGAAGCCGGCGAAGAGGACGGCGACGCCGCTGGTGAGGGTGGCGGAGAGGCGCCTGCGGCGGCGGAAGGTGGCGGCGAGGGTGGTGCCGGCGAAGATCAGCAGGGAGAGGTAGAGCACGCTGAAGGTCTGGAGGATGCCGCCGAGCAGGCCGAAGGAGAGGGCCGGCTGACCGTAGGCCGGGTCGACGAACTGGGTGAAGAAGGAGAGCAGGAAGAGGATCGCCTTCGGGTTCAGCAGGCTGATCACCAGGGCGCGGCGGAACGGGCGCTCGACGGGTTCGGCGGCCGGTTCGGCGGTGGCGGCGGGGTTGTCGGGGTTGTCGGCGGTCCGGCGTTCGCGCCAGAGCTGGCGGGCGGCGCGGAGCATGCCGTAGCCGATCCAGAGCAGGTAGGCGGCGCCGCCGAGCTTGACCACGGCGAAGACGGCCGGGTTGGCCTTGAGGAGGGAGGCGGCGCCCAGCGAGGTGAGGCTGATCAGGGTGAGGTCGCCGACGAAGACGCCGGCGGCGGCCTGGTAGCCGGTCCGGATGCCCTTGCGGGCGGCGACGGACAGCACGTACAGGGAGTTGGGGCCGGGCAGTAGGACGATGACGAGGGCGCCGAGGACGTACGTCGCCAGGTCGTTGACTCCGAGCACGGTGCGCTCCGGGGAGGGGATGAGGGCGGGGGGGGCGCTCATCGTAACGTCGCACCGGCGGTCGGTTGAAGCGGAAACCATCCCGCCTACCGGGCGCAGCGCCTGCCCGGCTCCGGTGCCTCACCCGCCAGCAGGTAGCGGTTGACCACGCCGTCCACGCAGGCGTCGTGGTGCCCGTACGCGGTGTGGCCGTCCCCGTCGTAGGTGAGCAGGCGTCCGGACTCCAGTTGCCCGGCCAGCGCCTGGGCCCACGCGTACGGGGTGGCCGGGTCGCGGGTGGTGCCGACGACGACGATGGGGGCGGCGCCGGCGGCCCGGATGGTGTGCGCCGTGCCGGTGGCCCGGACCGGCCAGTAGGTGCAGGCCAGCGCCATCCACGCCATGTCGCGGCCGAAGTGCGGCGAGGCCTGTTCGAAGTCCGGCACGGCGCGCTGGACGTCCTCCGGCCCGGCGAACGGGGCGGGCAGGTCGAGGCAGTTCACCGCCGTGTTGGCGAACATCAGGTTGGGGTACGAGCCGTCCGCCTCGCGCCCGTAGTAGGAGTCGGAGAGCCTCAGCAGGCTGGTGCCGTCGCCGGCCTTGGCGTCGGTGAGCGCGGTACGCAGCTTGGGCCAGAGGAAGTCGGCGTACATGGCCTGGATGACGCCGGTGGTCGCCTGGGCCGCGGTGAGTCGGCGGCCGTGGTCGGTGCTGGGCAGCGGGTGGGCCTGGACGGTGGCGAGCAGGGCGGTGAGCTGATCGCCGATCTGCTGTTCGGTGCGGCCGAGCGGGCAGTCCTCGTGCTTGGCGCAGTCCTTGGCGAAGGCGGCCCAGGCGGTCTCGAAGCCGCCGGCCTGGGTGCGGTTGCCGGTGACCGAGTCGAGCGACGGGTCCACCGCGCCGTCCAGCACCAGCCGCCCGACCCGGCCGGGGAAGAGCCCGGCGTAGGTGGCGCCGAGGAAGGTGCCGTAGGACTTGCCGACGTAGTTCAGCCGCTCGTCGCCGAGCAGGGCGCGCAGCACGTCCATGTCGCGGGCGGCCTCGACGGTGCCGAGGTGGCCGAGCGCCGCCCCGGCGCGCTGCCGGCAGCCCTCGGCGAACTCCTTGTCGGCGGCGATCAGCGCGTCGATTCCGTGCTGGTCGCCGGGGGTGAGGTCGACGGCGGTGTAGGCGTCCATCCGGTCGCCGCTCAGGCAGGTGACCGGGTTGCTGCGGCCGACTCCGCGCGGGTCGAGGCCGACCAGGTCGTACCGGGCGCGCACGCCGCTGTCGTACGTCCGGGCGGCGGCCTCCAGGTACTCGACCGCCGAGCCGCCGGGCCCGCCGGGGTTGAGCAGCAGCGAGCCGAGCCGGCCGCCCCCGGCCCCCTCCGCGGAACCCGAACCCGAACCCGAGCCCGCTGGGACGGCGGTGGCGCGGGCCGCCACCAGGGTGAGGTCGCCGTCGCCGGGGCGGTCGTAGTCCAGCGGCACCCGGAAGGCTGTGCACTCGAACCCGCCGTCGCACGACTGCCAGTCGAGCCGTTGCGCGTAGTACGGGGCCAGCCCGGCCGGGACGGCGGCGGGCAGCGGCTCCAGCGGCGTGACCCCGGGCGGGGCCGGGGTGGACGACCCGGCGCCCCCCGCCCCGGACGAACCCGCTGAGCCCGCTGAGCCGTCTGAACCCGACGAGCTCGACGAACCCGACGAACCCGCACCGCACCCGCCCGCCAGCAGCCCGACGGCGAGCGCCGCGGCCAGTACCCGCCCGGTGGCCCTCATCCGACCCCTCGCGATCATCCGAGCCCTCTCGATCGTCACCCAGGGTCGTCGCCCGGCGACCCGCCTCGCATTGCACCACAGCGCGCCGCCCGGCACCCGCCACGGGCACCGGGCGGCGACGCCCCGTCCACACCGGGTCAGGACGCCTTGGCCAGCGCGTCGGCCAGGTACTGCGCCGCCTGCCGGACGAGCCGCATCCGCTCCCGGTCGGGGGTGTAGTCCTGCACGTTGTCGGAGATCTTCACCTCGGCCTTGGCCGCCGGTCCGGCCCCGGCCTGGAGCGCGGCCTGGAGCTTGCGGGCCGCGTCCAGCCCGGCCGTGTCGGCCTTGGCGGCGGCCAGCAGGAGCTTCGCCGCGCTGCCGGCCGGGGCCTCGGCGCCGGCCTGGGTGAGCGCGGCGGCGTCGTAGCGGCCGGACACCGCGGCGGCCGCGCCGTACAGATCGGGGCGGGACAGCCCGGCGGCGGCCGCGCACGGAGCACCGCCCTCGACACCGAGGGTGCCCCAGGAGGCCGGGCCGGGCGCCAGGATGCGGAACGAGGCGGCGATGGCGGCGCGCAGCGTCTCGTCGTCGGCGACGGCGGCCGGCGCGGCGGCGACCAGGTCGCAGGGGTGCGCGGTGCCGTTCGGCGCCTCGGGGGCGACCAGGATGAAGGGGCGGGCGCGGCCGGTCTGCAGGGCCGCGGTGAGGCCCTCGAAGACGTCCGGGACCTCGGCGTCGGCGGTCTTGCGCGGGGTGGCCGCCTGCATCACGACGACCGGGAAGCGCGCGTTCGGCTCCTTGGCGTACTGCGGCGGCAGCCAGACCCGGACGGTGCGCGGCTGCCCGTCCGGGCCGGGCACGGCGGACTGCAGCAGTTCGCCGCCGCCCGGCTGGCCGACGCCGTCGAAGTGGCTCACGGCGGCCGACGGGGCGCCGGAGGCCGCGGCCGGCTCCGCCACGACGGGCGGCGCCGGCTGCTGCCGGACCGCCGGTCCCCCGCCCGGGCCCGCACCCGCCGCGCCGACCATCGACTCGGCCCGGTCCGATTCCTGGCCGCGGGGGGTCAGGCCGCCGAACGCCCCGAGCGCCGTGAGCAGCGTCAACGCGGTGACGCAGACCCCGCAGATCATCGCTCCGGCCGCCCGCACCAGCATCGGCCAGCGTTCACCGGCCAGTTCGTAGGTCGCGGCGGCGCGCAGGTCGCGCCAGCGCTGGAGCGCGCCGCGGGCCAGCCAGATCCCGCCCAGCGCGGCCATCAGCAGGGGGATGACGAGGAGCGAACGAACCATGGGACGCACCGCCTCGGGAGGAGGGCCGGCGCCGGACGGGACCCGGTGCCGTACGGGGGCGACGGCCCCGGCACCGGGGCACAGTCGGCCCCCAGCGTGCACAACGGGCGGACGGTCGCACGCGGGTGTGACCGGCGCGTATCGATCGTTCACTCGAAGGTGGGACAACGGGACGGCTCCGGGAGGCCTACGCCGGGCACCCGGCCCGACGGTCCCACCCCGAACGGCCCAGTGGTCCAAGGGCCCAGCGGCCCAACGGACCAGCGGCCCAACGGACCAGCGGCCCGACAGACCGACGGCCCGGCAACGCAGCTCAGCCCGCGCGCAGCGCCACCGTCATCGCCTCGACGGCGAGCAACGGGTCCACGTTGCGGTCCAGCGCCTGCCGGCAGGCGAGCACCGCCTCGATCCGGCGCAGCGTGCCCTCCGGCGGGCCGTCCTGCGCGACCCGGTTCAGGGCCTGCCGCTGGTCCTCGTTGGCGAGGGTGCCGCTGGAGCCGAGCTGGAGCGCGAGCACGTCCCGGTAGAAGCCGAGCAGGTCGAGCAGCGCGACACCGAGGGTCTCCCGGCGGGTGCGGGTGGCCCGGCTCTTCTGCCGCTTCTCCAGCTCCTTGACCGCCCCGGCCATGCCGCGCGGCGCCTTGCTGCCCTCGGCGGCGCCGTAGGCGGCCTTCAGGTCGTCGGTCTCCTTGGCGTCCTGGGTCTCGGCGAGCGCCTCGGCGTCGGCCTTGGCGGTGTCGACGAGACGCTGGGCGGCGGCCAGGCAGCCGCCGATGTCGCCGACCTCCAGCGGGATCCGCAGCACCTCGGCGCGGCGGGTGCGGGCCTGGTCGTCGACGGCGAGGCGGCGCGCGCGCTCGACGTCGCCCTGCCCGGCGAGTGCGGCCAGCCGGGCCGTCTCCGGGTCGACGCCGTCGCGGCGGACCAGCATGTCGGCGACGGCCTCGGCGGCGGGCGTGCGCAGGACGAGCAGGCGGCAGCGCGAGCGGATGGTCGGCAGCACGTCCTGGACGGAGGGGGCGCAGAGCAGCCAGACGGTGCGCGGGGAGGGCTCCTCCACGCCCTTGAGCAGCGCGTTCGCGGCGGCCTCGGTGAGCCGGTGGGCGGCGTCGACCAGGATCACCGACCAGCGGCCGCCGGTCGGGTAGCTGGAGGCGCGCAGCACGAGCTCGCGCATGTCGCCGACGCCGATGGACAGGCCGTCGGTCCGGACGTACTTGACGTCGGCGTGGCTGCCGGCCAGCACGGTGTGGCAGCCGTCGCAGAACCCGCAGCCGGGCGTACCGCCGAGCGCGAGGTCCGGGCTGGTGCACTGGAGGGCCGCGGCGAACGCGCGCGCGGCGGTGACCTGCCCGGCCCCGGGCGGGCCGGTGAACAGCCAGGCGTGCGTCATCAGGGAGGCGTTCCCGCCCGGCTGCGGGCCGGCACCGCGGCCGGCCGCGATCGTCGCCCCGGCCGACCGGGCGGCGGCGGTCAGCTGCTCGACCACCCGCTCCTGGCCCACCAGGTCGTCCCAGACGGCCACTGCTGCTCCCAAGCTCAGTACGGCAGCGCTCCCGGCGCCTCTTCCCCGCCGTCGAGCATACGTGTCCGCTCCGACAGCCACGGCGCCCTCCGGAGCGCCCACCGCCGAAGGAGGCGCCCCGCCACCGAAGGCGACGGGCGGCGCCGCCGGGGCTCTCCACCCCGACGACGCCGCCCGTCGTCCGTACCGCTGTCCTACCGTCGTCCGTACCGCCGCACGCCCGAGGCCGGCCCCGGCCGCCCCTCAGCCCCGACGGCCCCAGCGCCGGCCCTTGCCCTTGCCGCCGCCCTCGCCGACCCCGCCCTCGCCGACCCCACCCTGGTCGCCCCCGGGGGCGGGCCGGTCCTGGCCGCCACGCGGGTCCTGCGGGGCCGGGCCGCCGTGATTCCAGCGCGCCCACTCGTCACGCGAGCCGAGCAGGGTGTCGGTGAGGCTCGGCAGATCATCCATCGGCGTCTCCTCGGCCCACTCCGGCCGGGGTCGCTCGGCGGTGGCCTGCGACTCGTCGGCGGGCTGCGGCTCGTCGCCGACCACCGGCAGCTCACGGGTGCTGTCCACCGGCTCCTCGCGCCACAGCCCCAGCGGCACCCGGTCCTCGGTACGGCCCGCCCCCGCACGGCCCGGCTCCACCCGGCCCGGGGCCGGACGCTCCGACAGAGAACGCTCCGACACAGAACGCCCCGGCGCCGGACGCCCCGGCTCGATCCGCGGCAGCACCGCGGTCCGGTCCGCCTCCTCCGTGACCTTCGGCAGCACGGCCGTCTCGTCCACGGCGGTCAGCGGGACGACCGGCAGCTGGGCGGTCGCGTCGGCGGCCTCCGCCGCCCGGACGGCCGCCTGGCTGTCCCGCAGCGACAGCTCCCGCGTCGCCTCGTCGGTGCCGCCGGGCCCGGGAGTGCCCACGGGCCCCGCCCCCGGGACGTCCCGGACGGCCCGCAGCTCGGTGGTCACGGCGTCCCCGGGAACCGAACCAGCGGCCGGACCGGCAGCCTGACCAGCAGCCGAGCCCGAGGCCGAACCGGCCGAGCCCGCCAGGCCGGCCGATCCCGCCGCCGCCCGATCCGCCGCCGTCTGCGCCGCCGCAGCCGCGGCCGCGAGCGCGGCGGCCTGCGCCAGCCGGGCCTCCTCGGCCCGCTGCAGCGCCTCCTCCGCCCGGCGACGCTGCTCCTCGCGCTGGAGCTCCCGCTGCCGCTGCAGCTCCGCCTGGGCGGCCGCCTCGTCGGCGAGGCGCTTGCGCTCGGCGGCCTCCGCGGCCAGCCGGGCGTCCTCCTCGGCCTTCCGCTTGGCCTCCTCCTCGGCGCGGCGGCGGGCTTCCTCCTCCGCCCGGCGGCGGGCCTCCTCCTCGGCCTTGCGCCGGGCCTCGGCGGCGGCCCGTTCGGCCTCCTCCTTGGCCAGCCGCTCCTGCTCGGCCTGTTCGGCGCGCAGCTGCGCCAGCACTTCCTGCCGCTTGCGCTCGGCGGCCTCGGCCTCGGCCTTCTTGCGGGCCTCCTCGGCGGCGCGGCGCTCGGCCTCTTCGCGGGCGAGCCGCTCCTGCTCGGCGCGGGCGTCCTTCTCCTGCTCGGAGAGCGGCAGCTCGCGGTCGAGCCGGTGCCGGATGGCGGTGGTGACGAAGCCGGGGGCCTGGCTGCCGTCGACGACCAGGTAGCGCGCCGGGTCGGCGGCCGCGAGGGCGAGGAAGCCGGCCCGGACCCGCTGGTGGAACTCGGTGGGCTCGGACTCCAGCCGGTCGAGCGCCTCGGTGAAGCGCTCCCGGGCCCTGGTCGGGTCGACGTCCAGGACGACGGTCAGGTCGGGCAGCAGCCCGCCGGTCGCCCAGCGGGAGATCCGGGCGACCTCGGTGGCGGCCAGGTCGCGTCCGGCGCCCTGGTAGGCGATGGAGGAGTCCATGTACCGGTCGGTGATCACCACGGCGCCGCGGGCGAGGGCCGGCCGGATGACGTTCTCGACGTGCTCGGCCCGGTCGGCGGCGTAGATCAGCGCCTCGGCGCGGTGCGACAGGCCGGTGTTGCCGACGTCCAGGACGAGGCCGCGCAGCCGCTGGCCGACCGGGCTGCCGCCGGGCTCGCGGGTGAGCACGACCTCGTGCCCCTTGCCGCGGATCCACTCGGCGAGCGCCTGGGCCTGGGTGGACTTGCCGGCGCCGTCGCCGCCCTCCAGGGCGATGAAGAAGCCGGTGCCGGCGCCCTGGCGCGGGGCCGGGCCGACGGCGCCGCGCACCGCGTCGACCAGGTCCCGGCCGAAGGGCGCGGTGCCGCGCCGGTCGTCGGTCCGCAGCAGGACGACGGCGGCGAGGACCAGCGTGAGCAGCCCCGAGGTGGCGACGGCCAGGGCCGCACCGCCGTGGATGAAGGTGAACGAGCCGGGCTCGACCGTGCCGTACTCGACGTCCCCGTACGCCGCGGCGATCAGCGGGACGACGACCAGCGCGGCGCCGACCACGACCCGCAGCACCGCGTACAGGTGCTCGGTGACCTTCGGCAGCCGGGCCTCCTCGACCTCCTGGCCGAGCAGGGTGCGCCCGGCGGAGACGACGATCCCGGCGGTGAGGCCGGCCAGCACGATGAGGGCCAGGACGAGGACGAAGTCCAGCACCAGCCCGGCCAGGATCAGCGCCACACCCTCGGTGAGCAGCGCCAGCGCGAGCAGGCGGCGGCGGGAGAGCGCGGGCAGCGTGGCCCGGGTGAGCCGGGAGCCGAGGGCGGGCGCCGCGGTGGCGGCGAGGACCAGCAGGCCGTAGCCGATCGGCCCGGCCCGGTGCTCGGCGGCGGTGAGCAGCGCGAGCGCGGCGACGCCGGCCATCGAGGCGTACCCGGCGGCGACGGCGAAGGTGAAGTACGGGGCGCTGCCGGTGCGGCCCTTGCTCAGCGCGGGGCCGGGCGTGGCGTCGGTGGGGGCGCGCAGGCCCTGCAGCGGCGAGTGCGGGGCGACGGCCACCGGGCCGACGGGCAGCTGCTGGAGGTAGTCGCGGGCGGCCGAGGCGGCGAACAGGCCGGCCGCGCCGAGCGCGGCGAAGGTGACCTGGTGGGCCCGGAGCCAGTCCGAGCCGAGAGCGGCGCCGATGTTGTTCAGCAGGGTGAGGGCGACCAGGCCGGCGGCCGCGAGCGGCAGGGTGGCCCAGCCGGTGAAGCGGTCGATGCTCCGGACGGTGTCCAGGTGGGCGGCGGCGGGCCGCTGCTCGGCCGCGGGGGCGTACGGATCGGCGGGCGGCAGCAGGCCGGGGACGGCGGCGTCCTTGGCGATCCCCCGGACCCGCTCGGCGGCACCGGTGACGAACACGGTGGCGAGCAGGACGTAGGCGGCGGCGCCGGAGGGCTTCGGGCCGGAGCCCAGCCAGACGGTCCACCAGGGCGCGAGGCCGATCAGCAGGGCGCACAGCGCGTCGGCGCCGAACAGCGTCCAGCGCCGGTCCAGCCGGCCGGCGACCAGTCGGTGCACCGGTCCGAGCAGCGCGACGCCGACCAGCCCGGTGGCCGCCAGCCGGACGGCGAGGACCGCCGTGACGGCGAAGGCGAGGCTGCGCGGCAAGGCGCCGAACTGGCCGCCGAGGGCGACGGCGATCACGGTGAGCGCGAGCAGCACCAGCAGGCCGAGCCGGTCGGCGGTGCCGCCGATCAGCTGGGTGGTCCACAGGCGCCGGTAGGGGCGCGTCCGCAGCAGCGCGCGAGCCCGGTCGACCGGGGTCCCGGCTGGCGCGACCTCGGGCAGCCCGGACGTGGCGTCGCGGGCGGCCGGGGCGGCGCTGGGGGTGGGCTGCTCCTCGCTCGTCATACGGTCAGCGTAGCGGGCTGGGGTTGACCGGAATGAGATGAACGGGGTTCCGGATCCCGCTCATCACCGGGTTGTGACGTTCCGCGCACACCGTCCGACCGGCCTCGGGCCCGCGTCCCCGGGGTGGGGTCGCGGGCCCGTAAGCACTGGCGGGGCACTGGCGGCGGCGCTGGCAGCGGCACCGACGGAGCCCCCTGCCGGAGGATCCGGAGGAGATCAGCCCTCGTCGGTGGCCGCGGCCTTCCCGACGGCGGTCTTCTTGGCCGCCGTCTTCTTCGCCGCGGTCGCCTTCGTCGCCGTCGTCTTCGTCGCGGTCTTCTTGGCGGCGGTCTTCTTCGCGGCCGCGGTCTTGGTGGCCGCGGTCTTGGTCGCCGTCGCCTTCTTGGCCGGGGCCTTCTTCGCCGGGGCCTTCTTCGCCGTCTTCTTCACCGGCCCGCGCGCCCGCTTCTCGGCGAGCAGCTCGTAGCCGCGCTCCGGCGTGATGGTCTCGACCTCGTCGTCCTTGCGGAGCGTGGCGTTGGTCTCGCCGTCGGTCACGTACGGTCCGAAGCGGCCGTCCTTGACCACGACGGGACGCTCGCTGACCGGGTCGGTGCCCAGCTCCTTGAGCGGCGGGGCGGCGGCGGCCCGGCCGCGCTGCTTGGGCTGGGCGTAGATGGCCAGGGCCTCCTCCAGGGTGACCGTGAACATCTGCTCCTCGTCGGTGAGCGAGCGGGAGTCGGTGCCGCGCTTGAGGTACGGGCCGTAGCGGCCGTTCTGCGCGGTGATCTCCACGCCCTCGGCGTCGGCGCCGACCACGCGCGGCAGCGAGAGCAGCCGCAGCGCGTCCTCCAGGGTGACGGCGTCCAGCGACATCGTCTTCAGCAGCGAGGCGGTGCGCGGCTTGACCGCGTTCTTGCCGGTCTTGGGCGTGCCCTCGGGCAGGATCTCGGTCACGTAGGGGCCGTAGCGGCCGTCCTTGGCGACCAGCATGTTGCCGCTGACCGGGTCCGGGCCGAGCTCGAAGTCGCCGCTGGGCTTGGCCAGCAGTTCCTCGGCCAGCTCGACGGTGAGCTCGTCCGGCGGCAGCTCGTCGGGGATGTCGGCGCGCTGGCCGGGCTCGCCCTCGACGTCGGAGGCGCGCTCGACGTACGGGCCGTAGCGGCCGACCCGCAGGGTGATGTCGTCGCTGATCCGGAACGAGCTGATCTCCCGGGCGTCGATCGCGCCGAGGTCGGTGACCAGTTCCTTCAGGCCGCCCAGGTGGTCGCCGTCGCCGTTGCCGGCCTCGGCGGCGCCGCCGGTCGCGTGGCCGTCGCCCTCGCCGAAGTAGAAGCGCTTCAGCCACGGCACGGACTTGGCCTCGCCGGCCGCGATCCGGTCGAGGTCGTCCTCCATCTTGGCGGTGAAGTCGTAGTCGACCAGCCGGCCGAAGTGCTTCTCCAGGAGGTTGACCACGGCGAAGGAGAGGAAGGACGGGACGAGCGCCGTCCCCTTCTTGAACACGTACCGGCGCTGGATGATCGTGTCGATGATCGACGCGTAGGTGGAGGGGCGACCGATCTCCCGGTCCTCCAGCTCCTTGACCAGCGAGGCCTCGGTGTAGCGGGCCGGCGGCTTGGTGGCGTGGCCCTCGGGGGTGAGCTGCTCGGCGGCCAGCGGGTCGCCCTCGACGACCTGCGGCAGCCGGCGCTCGCGGTCGTCCAGCTCGGCGTTCGGGTCGTCCGCACCCTCGACGTAGGCCTTGAGGAAGCCGTGGAAGGTGATGATCTTGCCGGAGGCGGAGAACTCGACGTCACGGCCGTCCGCGGACGCGCCGCCGACCTTGACGGTCACCGACTGGCCGACCGCGTCCTTCATCTGGGAGGCGACGGTGCGCATCCAGATCAGCTCGTAGAGCCGGAAGTCGTCACCGGTCAGGCCGGTCTCGGCGGGGGTGCGGAAGCGGTCGCCGGAGGGGCGGACGGCCTCGTGCGCCTCCTGCGCGTTCTTGACCTTGCTGGCGTAGGTGCGCGGGGCGTCCGGCAGGTAGTCGGCCCCGTACAGCTGGGTGACCTGCGCGCGGGCGGCGGAGATCGCGGTCTCCGACAGCGTGGTGGAGTCGGTGCGCATATAGGTGATGAAGCCGTTCTCGTACAGCTTCTGGGCCACCTGCATGGTCCGCTTGGCGCCGAAGCCCAGCTTGCGGCTGGCCTCCTGCTGGAGCGTGGTGGTGCGGAACGGCGCGTACGGCGAGCGGCGGTAGGGCTTGGACTCGACGCTGCGGACGCTGAACGCGGTCTGCTCCAGGGCGGCGGCCAGCTGCCGGGCGGCCTGCTCGTCCAGGTGCAGCGTGTTGGCGCTGCCGGCCTTCAGCCGGCCGTCCGAGCCGAAGTCGCGGCCGGTGGCGATCCGCTTGCCGTCCACCGAGGACAGGCGGGCGCCGAGGGTCTCCGGGTTGGCCGCGTCGGCCGGGGTGCGGCCGGTACCGAAGGTGCCGACCAGGTCCCAGTACGAGGCGGTACGGAAGGCGATCCGCTCGCGCTCGCGCTCGACCACCAGCCGGGTCGCGACGGACTGCACCCGGCCCGCCGAGAGCTTCGGCATGACCTTCTTCCACAGCACCGGCGAGACCTCGAAGCCGTAGAGGCGGTCGAGGATGCGGCGGGTCTCCTGGGCGTCGACCAGGCGCTGGTTGAGCTCGCGCGGGTTGGCCACCGCCTCCTGGATCGCCGTCTTGGTGATCTCGTGGAAGACCATCCGGTGCACCGGCACCTTGGGCTTGAGCACCTGCTGGAGGTGCCACGCGATGGCCTCGCCCTCGCGGTCCTCATCGGTGGCGAGGAAGAGCTCGTCGGACTCCGCGAGCAGCGACTTCAACTTGCTGACCTGGGACTTCTTGTCCGCGTTGACCACGTAGATGGGGGCGAAGTCGTGGTCGACGTCCACCCCGAGGCGGCGCACCTCGCCGGTGTACTTGTCCGGGACCTCCGCCGCGGTACTGGGGAGGTCGCGGATGTGCCCGACGCTCGCCTCGACGATGTAGCCGGGGCCCAGGTAGCCCTTGATCGTCTTCGCCTTGGCCGGCGACTCGACAATGACGAGTCGCTGTCCGTGCGCGGTCTCGCTGCTCGGGGACACCTTCGCTCTTCTCTCCCGGTCCTTATCTGGGCTGGTCGGCGCCGGCAGCACGGGCTGCGCTCCGCCCGACCCCTCCACCGCCCCGGGGCTGCCGCTGTACGACGACCCCACCAGCGGAGTGTGACCGTACCCCGGCCACTCTTGTCAAACGGAAGGATCCCGCGTTTTCACTTTGCCGGGCTCACCGACGCCACTCGAACGGTAACCCGATGACAGAGGTTCGCGCCCCGTGGAGGGGGGGTTCGGCGGGTTCCGGAGGATGGAATGACGGATTTCAAAATCTGTCAACGGAATATCGACGGCCCCACGGAGGGCCGCAGCGGGGCCTCCGCAGAGCGCCGGCCACCGGTTCCCGGCGAGCCCGACCGGGGTCGGGCATACGCCCAGGATTCAGCCGTTGACCGCCACGAGCAGCCCGGCACCCGCCGCCAGACAACCCATGCCGAGCACGCTCCACAGCAGGTCGGCGACGGCGGCCCGGCGGACCTCCCCGGCCGCCAGCACCACCCGGCTCGGGCGGCGCGGGTCGTAGCAGATCCGCACCGGGGCGCCCGGAGTGAAGCGGTCCGGACGGCGCAGCGGGGTGTGTCCGCGCGGACGGGTGAGCACCAGCTCGGCGATCCGGCCCGCTCCGGCCCCTTCGGCCGGGGGCAGGACGGAGAAGGAGAGCAGCGGGGCGCTGTCGAGCTGGCCGTGCGCCTCGTCCTCGGCCACGACCGTGGCCACCGCCGACGCCCCCGAGCGGCGCATCCGGTGGCGCAGGCGCACCTCGGCGGCGCACCAGAGCAGCAGCACGCCACCGAAGAGGGCGAGCACCAGCCCGCCCACCGTCGCCGTCGTCGTGTCCACCCCTGGCCCCCGGCTCCCCAGCTCTGTCCACAGCCTGTGGACAGAGCCTCACAGCAGGGGGCCAACGCGCGGCGGCCGACCGGAGACCGCCGGACGAACCGGGGAGTACGGGAAGGTGAACCGGCGCCGACCGCCCCCGCCAGGGGCGCCACACCGAGGGCGCCGCGCCCGGGTGCATCACCCCGAGGACGCCGCGCCGGGTGCGCCGGGTGCCCCGCGGGTCAGGCGCGCCACGCCAGGTGAACCGGGTCAGCCTGCCGGGCGGATGAACCCCTGCTCGGTCAGCAGCCGCAGCGACTCGGGCACCCGGTCCCGCAGGACCACCCGGTCCTCGCCGAGCAACTGCGCGATGGCGTCCACGATCTCGCCCGCCGACAGCGAACCGTCACAGACCCCGACGAAACCGGCACCCACCGTGTCCACCTTGGTGGCCCGCCGCATGCCCCGGTTGTGACGCAGGATCACGTGCTCCGGGTCCTCCGCGCCCGGCTCGCCGACCTGCTCCTGGACCACCTCGTCGGCCAGCACGTAACGGGTCGCGAGCAGGCCCGCGTCGTCGTGCGAACGCAGGAAGTCCTGCCGGTCGAACCACTCCTCGATGTGCGGGCCCAGCGGCTGCTCCACCGGGTGCGGCCACTCCTCCACCCGGACGGTCGGGCGCTCCGCGCCGCTCGCCCGCAGGGTGATCCAGCCCATGCCGATGCCCTCGACCCGGCCCGCCTCGAAGGCGTCCAGCCACTCGCCGTACCGGGCCTGGTAGTCGCCGCCCGGACCGCGGTGATCGCCGCCGTCCCGCAGCCACAACTCGGCGTACTGGGCGACGTCCTGAACCTCCCGCTGGACGATCCAGGCGTCCAGTCCGGTGCCCGCCACCCAGCCGGCCAGCCGCTCGTGCCAGTCCTCGCCCTTGACGTGCTGCCAGTTGGCGAGCAACTGGCAGTAGCCGCCCGGCTCCAGGTGGTCGGCGGCCGAGCGGACCAGGCTGCGGCACAGGTCGTCGCCGACCATGCCGCCGTCGCGGTAGGTGAACCGGCCGGTCGGCGAGATCACGAACGGCGGGTTGGAGACGATCAGGTCGAACCGGCGCTCCCCGACCGGCTCGAAGAGGCTGCCGGTGAGTGCCTCCCGCCGCTCGAAACCGGACAGCGCCAGGGTCAGCTCGGAGAAGCGCAGCGCGCGGGGGTTCAGGTCGGTGGTGGTCACCTGCCCGGCGTGCCGGGCCGCGTGCAGCGCCTGCACACCGGAACCCGAACCGAGGTCCAGCGCGGACCGGACCGGACGGCGCACGGTGATGTTGGCCAGCGTCGTCGACGCGCCGCCGACCCCGAGCACCAGGTCCTTGCGGGCCACCCCGTGCGCGGTCTCGCCGGATCCGATACCGCCCGCGCCACCCACCGCGCAGCCCAGGTCGGACACCACCCAGGCGTCCGAACTGTCCATCCCGGCCACCTCGTTGGCGTACGGCCGGACGTCCACCGTCGCCCGCACCAGCTCACCGTCGGAGCGCAGCCAGCCGTCGGCCAGGCAGTCCTCGACCGGCAGCGCGGCCGCGGCCACCCGGTACGGCACCGGCTGCTGGAGCAGGAACAGCCGGACCAGCGTCTCCAGCGGGCTGCCGCCCCTGGTCGCCCGGAGCGCCGGCACGGCCTCGCTACGGGCCAACGCCGCATAGCCGGTGGGCCCGAGCAGGTCGAGGCAGCCATCGGCGGTGAACGAGGCGGCGAGCAGCGCCTCACGCAACTTGGCGAGGCGGGTCTGGTCGAGAACGGGGCTACTGATCACCCCGCCATTGTCCCCCCCCCCGCGAACGGGCGCCCCCCGGT